>JBAZZY010000009.1 GCA_041658565.1 Actinomycetota bacterium
GTGATTCCTCGCCGGTCAGGCTGATGAAGTCGGACTGGCCGGGGGCGATCACGCTGCCGGACTCCGCGCGGCTCTCGCCGAGAATCCCGCTGCCGCTCGGCGGGTCCAGGTACGCGACGAGGTGGTTGTAGGTACCGCGGTTCATTCGGATCTGGTCGGGCGTGTCGCCCGGGTAGCCGACCTGGCCGCCCTTGACGCCCGCCATTCCCAGCGCGATGTCCGGAGCGAGCCCGGTGTTCGTTCGCGTGTAGTGCTGCGTTGGTTGCTCCGACTTCCACGTCCGCGGGTCGTCGTTTCCGAACTGCTCGCGCAGCGCGGCCACCGTCGTTGCGAAGGCGCGCGCGCGCACGGCCCCCGCGCTCTCGTCGTTGAGCCAGTCGAACTCGGGTGCGAGGCGCGCGGCCGGATTGATCGCGTGCCAGGTCGTGCTTGAGTTCACCGCTCCGAGTTGGCTCGGGATGTCGTCGGCGAAGACCGCGTTCCGAAGGTCGCCCACGTAGCGTCCCAGGACGGTGTAGCAGGCGGAGTCGACGTAGCCGTCGCCGTTGTCGTCGTAGATGAAGCCGTTGTAGTTCCCGCAGACGTCCAGCGCGGCGGTTCCCACCGCGTCGGTTCCTGCGGACGGCAGGAACGGCTGGAAGAAGTCCGCGTTGAAGTCGCGGAACGCCGCGTAGCGAAGGTTCGCGTTCAGGTCCTGCCAGGAGACTTTGCGATCGCCGTTGATGGTTCCGCCCCAGGGGTCTTGCATGGGAGCGTGGTTCGGGTCGAGGTTGTCAAGGAGCGCCTGAACGCCGTGCACTGCTCCCCATCCGTTCTCGCGATCCCAGTCCGCCGCGGGCTTGTTGTTCCAGTTCGCAAGCCACTCACGTTGGAAGTCGTTCGGATCGGTGCTTCCCTCGATGTGGACCGCGTGCGGAACCTCTTGCGCCTTCATCAGGCCGAGCCATTCCTGCCCGCCGGTTCCCACGAAGGGCAGACGCAGGTCGCCGGCGGGTCTCACGGGGAAGTTGCCCGGGTGCCAGTAGCCGATGTTGCCTTGGTCGTCCGCGTAGAACATGTTGTGGTTCGACGCGAGCAGGTTGACGCTGGTCGCGAAGTCCTCGATGGAGCGCGTGGAGTTGACGTTGAAGAAGCCCTCCATGGTTCCGCCCTCGCGGTTGAACCACGCGTAGCGGACCGAGTACGCGATGTTGTTTGCCGTGTCGAAGGCGAGGATCGGCCCGTGGCGAGTACGGCAGATCTCCTGCGAGTCGAAGGGAGCGCCCTTTTGCTCGTACGCCTCCGTGCGGCACTCCATGTTCTCCCACCGCGCGGTCGCGGGGTTCGCCGGCGTCGGGTTGAACAGATACTGGTGCGGGTTCGCCGGGTTGAGTTGCTCGACGAACGTGTCGGTGATGTCGCTCGCGCCGGTTGTGGTCGTCCACTCGAAGCCGTGTCCCCGGCCGATCAGGACCGCCGGACCCGCGCCGGCAAACGTCATCCCGACCGCATCGAGTTTGCCGTCCTCGGAATGCAGCCCGAAGTCCGACAGCGCCTGCGGCACGAACAGCCCAACTTGTGGACCAGCCGAGCCAAGCGCATTGCCCGTCTCGGAATTCTTCGGGCCGACGATTTGTGCGTTCGAGCCGAACTTGACGAAGAGCTTTCCGAGTTGATCCCGGCCCTTCTGCAGAGCGTCGAGTTGCTTGAGCACGGCCGGGCTCACCGGCGTCTTGATCGCGTCGCGCAGCCCCCGCAGAGGTCGCACACCGAGGGCCGGTCCGGCGATCTTCTGGTTGTCGGGCAGGCTGATGCGCGCGTCGGATTCGAGCGTCTTGGCGTCGGCCTCGGCGCGCGCATGACTCTGGTTCTCATGCCAGTTGAAGTCGGAAGGGATCGACAGCGGAGCGTCGGGGTCGTTGGTCCAGACCAGATCGTTGAAGGCAGCCTGCCCTTCGGTGGCCCCGAACTTCGCGGTGAGTTCCTGCAGCAGAGCGAGGTTGCGGATCTCGGCCCCGCCGCCGGAGCCGAACGTGTAGATCAAGTAGTCGGCCATCGCGATGGAGTCATCAAGCGTCCAGTCCTCGAGCGGCTCTGCGTACTCGGCGTACTCCAGCGGAAGCTTGTGGGCCGGGTCGGCGCGAACCTCGGCGATCCACGCGTTCACGCCCTCGACAAAGGCGAGCACTTCCGCCTGGATGTCGGCGGGATAGGTCGCGAAGCGGCGCGCGCGCTCCTCGGCGGTGTAGGTCCAGAATCGCAGTTCCTTGTCGCCGTCGACTACCAGCGAGCCGAACAGATGCGAAAGCCGCCCGTGCGATACCAGGCTGAAGACGTGCATCTGCCACAAGCGGTCTTGCGCAAGCGCATAGCCGGCACCGTATGAGACGTCCTCGGCGGTCGCCGCGTAGATATTGGGAACGCCGAAACGGTCGCGCACGATCGTGATCTCCCGGCCGCCGCCGGCGGCGACGGGGAGCATGCCGCCGAGCACCGCCGCGACCGCGGCGAGGGTGAGCAGCGCGCGCTTGACACGAGAAGCGACCATGACGACCTCCTGAGGGTCCCGGATGTCCGGTTTCCCGTATTTCGACATGCTTCGCGAGATTCCTGCTGCGATCTCGCGTTGCGCCGTTATGCGTCTGCCGGGCTGGGGGCCGCGCGCCGTGTGGGTTCGGGAGTGACAAGCCCGATTGCAAGCGCCACGAGCGCGAGGACCACGACGAACGAGATCCCGCTGGAGAAGTTCCCCTTGGCTTGTTTGAGCGCGCCCATGATGGTGACGACGATGACGCCGCCGAGGTTGCCGGCCATCAGGATCACTCCGACGGCGGTGCCGGCGACCTGAGGCCCAAGGCTCTCGTCCTCGGACACGATCGCGATCGCGACCGGCAGCGCGGCCAGAAGGAAGAAGCCCATGAAGAACGCGGTCACCAGCAGCATGTTGAACGACTCGAGGTGGCCAAGGAGCCAAAGCGCCGGTGCGGCGACGATCCCCGCCATTATCAGGAACGGCTTGCGCCTCTTTATCTGGTCGCTCAGCGCGCCGAGCGTGATCGACCCGAGGATGCCGGCGATCGTGATTAGGCCGGCGACCAGGCCCGCGCGCGCCGCCGAGATCCCGCGCGGGCGCAACATCTCTTCGAGCCATGCGGTGATGCCGATGTAGAAGCCGAACCCGCAAAGAAGAATCGCCGACAGATACCACAGCGTCCGCGAGCGCAATACGCGTCCGAGCGCCTCGCGGATCGGGAGTTCCTCCGGGTCTACGAGTCGCTCCGGCGCGCGCGCAGGCGCCATAACGACGAACACGGCCAGCGCGGCTAACGCAAGTCCCGCGTACACGAACTGCGACCCGCGTACCCCCATCGAGGAGACCAACGGCGGCGTGACCGTGAGTCCGATCGTGATCCCAAGGAAGATCGACATCGTGCCGACGCCGGTGACGGTAGCCGCCATATCCTCGGGGAAGTGGCGGTTGACCAGATCCGCAACCGCGTTGATCAAGAACGGCTGCGGAACAAGCAGCCCCACGGTCAGCACAAGCAGGATCGGAAAGCTGGGCGAGAATGCGCGCGCGAACCCGAACACCGCCGTCGCCGCACCGGCCCAAAGCAGAGGCGTGCGGTACCCGTACCGATCGGTAAGCGCCCCGGCGGGGATGGACAGCAATGCCGAACACAGCGGTCCGATAGAGATGAGCAGGCCGATCGAGATCTCGGTCGTGTTGAAGATGTGCGCGGCGTCGAGCGTGACCGACGCGAACGAAACCCAAAGCACGTGACTCGCGGCCACAAGCATGACGTACGCAACAAGCACGCCCCAGGACCCCGGGCGTGGGCGACTCGCCGGCTCCCTAGCGATTCCCACGCGCGCAGGATAACGCGCGCGGCAAGATCGCGGCGAGTTCTCCGGATTTCCGACGTGGTTATCGATACCGAACGGAGCACGTCCCGGGAAGTCGCTGAAATCACCGGCGCGCTGAAGACGTGATTGCCTGCCCGGGCAGTGCAGAGCGCGCGCTGACGCACGGAGGTCCTCAGGCGGAGGTTCAGCTGGTGACGGTGATAGGGTCCTCCGGTCGGTCGTCGGCAGTTTTGTGAGGAGATAGGTATGCGTGTTCTCATCACGGGTGTGACGGGGTTCGTCGGGAGTCACCTGGCCGAGTATTGCCTGGACTTGGGTCACGAGGTGGCGGGTACGCACCGGTGGCGTTCTCGTGACGAGAACCTGCAGATCGTCAAGGGGCGCGTGCATCTGTTCGATGCCGATCTTCGTGACGGCACCGCAGCCCGGAAGGCGATTGCGGACTTTCGCCCGGACCGGATCTTCCACCTGGCTGCACAGTCCTATGTCGCGACTTCATGGTCGTCTCCCGCCGAGACGCTTTCGACGAACGTCCTGTGCCAGGTCAACCTGCTCGAGGCGATCCGGCAGGTTGGTCTTGAGGACTGCCGCATCCAACTGGCGGGATCATCCGAGGAGTATGGAATGGTCTTCCCGGATGAGTTGCCGATTAAGGAGACCAATCCGCTGCGGCCGCTTTCCCCTTACGCGGTCAGCAAGGTGGCGCAGGACATGATGGGGTATCAGTACCACCAGTCCTACGGCACACACATCGTTCGGACGCGCGCATTCAACCACGAGGGGCCACGCCGGGGCGAGGTGTTCGTCACCTCGAACTTCGCAAAGCAGATTGCAGAGGTCGAGGCCGACAAGAGAGAGCCGGTGATCTACGTCGGCAATCTAGACGCGTACCGCGACTACACCGATGTGCGTGACGTTGTGAAGGCGTATTGGCTCGCGCTCGAGAAGTGCATTCCGGGTGAGGTGTACAACATCGGATCGGGCAAGGCTTGGCGCATCGGTGACGTCCTCGACGCGCTGCTCGGGTTCTCCTCGGCGAAAGTCGAGGTGAAGCAGGATCCGGAGCGTATGCGGCCGTCGGATGTTCCGGTGTTGCATGCAGACGTGACGCGCTTCACGGAGGCGACCGGATGGAAGCCCGTTATTCCGTTCGAGACGACGTTAAGGGACACGCTTGACTACTGGCGCGCGCGCGTCTGAGGAGCAGTTCTTCCCTGCGGACGGCGAGGTCTTCCCAGAGCACGACCGACGCGAGACCCCCTGACCCCCTTGACCTGCGCGCTCGTGCGTTGTTAGGCTCGCAGAGGGTCGGTTTCTTCCTTACATGCGAGTTAGGCGCCTTGTCGCTACGGTTGAATCGGTCCTGATTGGGGCAGGGTGGGCGTCAGGTTGCCCGGCGGTGACGCATGCTCAGTCCTGCACCTGCTGGCAACCCCGCGGGCGATCGGAAGGCAGCTTGAACATGCGTCGCGTTCGCAACCGCGTTGGACCAAACTCCGGTCGGATCGCATCCCTTGTTGTTAGAGACTCGATGCTGTCGTTGGCGAGCGTGTGGATTGCGCTTGTTCTTCGTTTTGATGGGCGGGTTCCGACGAGGTTCGTGCACGGGTTGGTAGTGATGTCACCTGCCGTCGTCTTGTTGTTGGTTTCGGCGGGGCTCCTGCGTGGCGTTTACAGGGGGTTGCCTGAGTACGCTAGTGTTGGCGAGCTGCTCCTTCTCGCGGAAGCCGTGACGATCGGTAGCGCGGGGCTTTTGGTCGTTGCGCGGTTTGCTCAACCCGACGGGCATATCGTGCCGTTGTCGGTGTTTGTTATCGCGGGGCCGATCATCTTGCTCGCCCTTGGATCCGTGCGTCTGTCGCATCGGCTGGCTTCGTATTTGCGCTCAGGTCGGGCGGCTGCGGCAAACGCCAGTCGGGTGCTCATCGTCGGCGCCGGCAATGCAGGAGAGATGCTTGCGCGGGATATGCTCCGTGATCCGACCGCTTGCTGGACGCCGGTCGGGTTCGTGGATGACGATCGAAACAAGAAGGGTCGCCGTATCCACGGCGTGACGGTCGTGGGACCCATCCGTGAATTGGAATCTGCACTGGTGAGGACTCGCGCCGACTCGGTGTTGGTGGCCATGCCGGGGGCGTCGCCACATGTCGTGCGCGACGTGCTCCTTCGTGTTGCGGATGCAGGCATCAAGGCGAGGATTCTCCCAGGACTGAGGGAACTGGTCGGCGGTCGCGTCACGGCTGCCGACATCCGCGAGGTTGATGTCGCAGACCTCATTGGGCGACAACCGGTGGCGATCAACACGGCTGAAATCGCCGGCTATCTCGAGGGTCGGTGCGTACTTGTTACCGGCGCCGCTGGTTCCATCGGAAGTGAACTGGCGCGCCAAGCAGTTCGCTTCAAGCCATCTCGCCTCGTGCTGTTCGATTCCGACGAGAGTGGGGTCTATTGCTTGGCAGACGAACTTGCCTCGGCGCTGGAGGGCGGCCCGGACCGAATCGACTTGGTGGTCGGGGATATCCGCGATCGGCCGGGTCTAGACCGAGTATTCGCGGCGCACTCACCGCAAGTCGTGTTTCATGCGGCTGCGCGCAAGCATGTGTCGGTGATGGAGCGTTATCTGTCGGAGGCGGTGTCGGTGAACGTTGCGGGCACTCGTTACGTTGCCGAGGCTGCGGCAATGCATGGCGCTGAACGGTTCGTGCTGGTGTCCACAGATAAGGCAGTGAAGCCGAGTAGTGTAATGGGGGCGACGAAGCGGGTGGCGGAACTCGCAATCGCACATCTCAGCGCTGAGTCCTCGACGGTGTTTGCGTCGGTTCGGTTTGGGAACGTCCTGGGCAGTCGGGGGAGTGCTGTGCCGATCTTTGATGCACAGATTCGGCGCGGCGGGCCGATCACCGTCACGCATCCCGAAGCGAGCCGATACTTCATGACTATCGAGGAGGCTGGAGCGCTCATCATCCAAGCAGGCGCGCTGGCTCGGGATCGCGAGGCCTTTGTCCTCGACATGGGAGAGCCGGTACGCATCCTTGACTTGGCTGAACGGATGCGCAGCCTGCTGGCCGATCGGTCCCGTCCCGTGCCGGAGATCGCCTTCGTGGGTCTGCGACCTGGCGAGAAATTGCATGAGGAGTTGTGGCACGCTGCCGACGACATCGTTCCGTCCGAACATGAGCGGATCTATCGGGTCACCCATCCCGGCGCGGCGATGGCTCGCGAGGATTTTCGCGAGCGTGTTCTGGACTTGGAGAGGTGCGCGCGGGAGTTCCCGGACGAGGCTGTCGTCAGACAACTCTTGTTCGAACTTGTGGACGCAGCCAGGCCCCCGGCCGGGCGTGCTGTTGTCCTGGATGAACCCGCGGGTATTTCCTAGGTGGGTCAAGAGGTCGTCGTGCCGGCCGTCGCCATGATCGCAGTGCTGATCTGCACCCCAATTGCGACCGTCTTGTTGCGGAGAGCTGAAGTACTCGACATCCCGACAGTCCGCAGCTCCCACGATGTCCCAACTCCGCGCGGCGGGGGTGTTGTCTTGGCGCTCGGGTTGGTGGCTGGGGCCGCGCTCGCGACGTCGGTTGATTCAGGTGTCCGAGCGACTTTGGTTGCCGCGGCAGTTGCTTTCGGCCTACTAGGACTCGCAGAGGATCTGGCGGGCGTACCTGTGCGTCGCCGGTTGGCAGTGCAAGTGGTGTTCGCGGGCGCACTCGGGGCAGTGGTCGCCAATGTTCTCGGAACCGGCATTGTGTTTGGGGCGTTTGCGGCCGTGTGGCTGGTGGGGTTCGTCAACATCTTCAATTTCATGGACGGCATCGACGGTATTGCGGCAGGCCAGACGATCGTGGCGGGCGGTGCTTGGATTCTGCTCGGCATGGCCCGCGGTGATGATGTGGCACGGACATTGGGCGCGATCACCGCGGCCAGCGCGATCGGGTTCCTTCCGTCGAACTTCCCACGCGCCCGGGTCTTCATGGGCGACGCGGGCAGCTACGGTATCGCGGCGTGGCTGGCTACAGGCTCCGTGGTTCTCGTGGCCCGCGGCCTCGGCGCGCCGGCGGTTCTGGCTCCGTTCGTGCTGTTCGTGTTCGACGGCGCGCTTGCAATCGTGAGCCGGCTGTTGCGAGGGGAACCGGTTCATCTCCCGCACAGGTCCCATGTCTATCAGCGACTGGCCGCACGGTGGGGCCATCCGCGCACCACGCTGCTTGCGTGCGGACTCATGAGCATCCTTGCGGCGCTCGGGCGGATTGCGTCTGAGGGATCGCTCGTGGTGCGCGGATGTGCCATTGGGAGCGCTGCCCTCTTCTTGCTTGCGTATGCCGGCCTGCCTCGTCTTGCGAGGGGTTCGAAGGTCGATCATTGCGCAGGTCTGAGGGTCCGGGAAGAAGAGGCCTTCCCTAAATGAACGTGTTCATCTTCTCTCCGAGTCTCCCGTTGCCGTTTGGAACAGCTGATGCGCGCTGGTTGTGGGTCGTCTGCAGCGAGCTCTCTCGCCGCGGAATCGATGTGGGGTGTCTTTCCTGCACAGAGGAGAGGTCCGAACTCGTGTCCGAGGCTGAGAAGCTCAGTGCTGATCACGGGTTTCGATTTCGACACGTGCCGCTCGTGCTCAACGAGCGGGTGCTTGCGCGAAAGGCCCGCAGTCTTCGTCGGCCATTCTCGGAGTTCGCCCGGGTGTCGGGGCTCGCGGCAGCGATCGCGGAGGAGCGAGCAGGTGCTGACATCGTGCATGTTGAGCACCTGTATCCGATGTGGGCTTTCGAGGATGATACGGAGGCTTTCCCATATGTCCACTACCTAGGCACGATCGATTGGGAGTTGCGGAGGGGCATGAGTCTTCGCGATCGCGTCACGTCCTGGCAGATGGGGCGGGCTACGAGACGCCTTCTGTCGCGAACCGAAGTGGCCCTGGCGATGACTCCACGGCTGGCCACAGCAGTTCGTGCGATCAACAGTGGTCTCCGGTCCGTCCAAGTCGTTCCGATGGCAATCGATCCACGAATGTACGAGGTCTTTCCGGTGGTGCATGAGCCGGTAGTTGGAGTTATAGGCTCGATGCATTGGTATCCGTCGAGAAGCGCCGCCGAGCGGGTGCTCACTACGCTATGGCCGCAGATCCGCGAGCGAGTTCCCGCCGCACGTCTCCTGGTTGCGGGGTGGAACGCGGAGAAGTATCTCGGGAACCACTTCCCCGTTCCTGGAGCCGAGCTGCTAGGAGAGGTGGCTCACCCGAGAGAGTTCTTCTCTCGGATCGGGGTACTGCTGTATCCGCCGGCGCGCGGTAGCGGCATGAAGGTGAAGGTACTAGAAGCAATGGCGTACGGCGTTCCGGTTGTCTCTAACGGGGAAGGGCTCGAAGGCCTGGAACCGTTCGAGAAGGATGGCGTTTACGCGCGCGGCGAGACGGACGCCGAACTGATCGACCTTACGGTTGCGCTGCTTGAAGACGCGGCCAGGCGACGCGACACCGCTGCGCGCGCGCGCCGACTTATCGCCAGCGAGTACAGTCCGTCGCCTGCTGTTGATCGACTGCTGGCGGCCTATGAGGCCGGGAGGGTGCGGAAGTGAGCGACCGGCAGGCTGTGCTTGCGACTGGGGATGCCGGATTCTCGGGCCTCCCCGCGGCTCTAGATCGGCCGGATCTGCGGGCGGATGTCGCGTCCATTTGCCGATTGTCACCCAGCGTTCAAATGAGATCCCTACGAGAGGGACTGAAGGATATCCTGGGGCACAAGGGTATCCTGGCTCCGGAACTGGTAGAGGTTCAATCGTGAAGGCAGACACACTCCGGGGCCGCGAGTTCTTCGAGAAGAACTACTGGACGTTCCTTCGCGTGCGAGATGCCTATGCGGGGGCGCCCCAGCCTGCGATTCGGTGGTGGAGCGACCCGCAGGCACTCAACGACACCGACCGGGCGATCCTGGGGGCCATTCAGGGCTGCGACCGTGTGCTGGATCTCGGTGCGGGAGACCTCACGGCCAAGAGGAAGATGCGGGGTGGTGGTTTCGCGGGGCAGTACGAAACCCTCGACCCGACGACCGAGTTTGCTCACGACTACGGCAGTCTTGACGAGGTTCCGACGGGTGTATTTGATGCGGTGATGATGCTTGAAGTGATTGAGCACATCCCGCTTGCTGACTTCTTCGGCTTTGTCGAGCGCGTGGTCGCGCTGCTGAAGCCGGACGGCAAACTTATCATCAGCACGCCAAACGCCGAGTATCTCTCGACCATCTGGGCCTCCGACATGACCCACGTGCACGCATATCGTGCTGCAGATCTGGCGGCCTTTCTTCACTGCCACGGCTTCGAGAGCATGATCAGGCGCGTGGCGTGGCGTTCGCCGAACGATCGCCTGAAGGAGCGGATCCGCTTTCAGGTTGCGCGCGTCGTTACCCGTGGCGTGCTTCAGGCGGACTATGCGCGTGGGGTGCTGGTGGTATCACGCCGAGTCACCGCGCCTCGCGTGCCGGGGCCGGCGCGGCAGCGGTGACGGCCGTATGACTTCCGTGTGGCATCGTCTTTCTCGCAACGTCGCAACCACCGTCGTGGCCACCGTCGTAAGCTTGGGCGTTGGATTCGTGTTGATGCCGTACGTGGTGCGTAGCCTGGGGGCGGTTGCATTCGGGATTTGGGTACTCGCGAACGGTGTGGTCGGGTATCTGGGTTTGCTCGACGTTGGTCTGAGTCCCACCCTCACGAAGAAATCGGCCGAGCTTGTGGGCTCTGCCGACCCACGCGCACCCGCCGAGATCAACCGAGTCGTGAGCACCGTCACAGTTTTGTACATGGCGCTCGGCCTCATGCTCGGCCTGGCCATCGTGTTGTTGGGGGTCGTCGCCGACCGTCTGTTCACGATTCCGGCGGGGGACGTCGGGATGTTTCGCGCGGTGCTCTTGATTGTTGGCCTGCAAACGGCCATTGGATTCCCAATGTCGATCTGGAATGCACTTGTATGCGGCCTAGAGGATTATCACGTGCTGAGCGCGCTGAGTGTTGTATCGAACCTGTTGCGGGGTGCGCTTACCGTCGTCTTGCTCAGGAACGGCGGCGGGCTGTTGAGCCTTGTGTGGATGGGGTTCGGGCTGTCTGCATTCGGATGGGCGGTGAGTCGGTGGTGGATCTACCGCCGTCTTCCGACATTGCAGATTCGAGCGAAGTGGTTCGACCGGACAAAGCTCAGAGATATAGTGAGTTTTAGCGGAGTGATGTTTGTTTCGTCGATCGCGGGCTACGTCCTTGACCAGGCGGACAGGGTGCTCGTCGGGGTATTCCGCCCAGTCTCCGCGGTTACTTCCTATGAAGTTGGTGGGCGCTTAAGCAATTACTCGCGGCGCGTCACCCACAGCTGGATCGGCACAATCTTGCCGGTAGCGGCTGCTCTAGAGGCGCGCAAGGACCGCGACACGATCCGAGTTGTCTATTTGCAGGTTACGAAGTACCTGATGGCCAGTTCCGCGGCGGTGCTTGTTTGTCTTGTCGCGTTCGGAGGAGACTTTATTCGGCTGTGGATGGGGCCTTCATTCGCGATCTCGTACCGGGTTATGGTCATTCTGCTTTTTGGGCACTTCTACCAGAGCCAGAACCTGGTCGCGCAAATGATTCTGGCGGGGACGAACCAGATTCGTACACTCAGGAAGGTGATGATCGCCTACCCGATTGTCGTGATCGCCTTGGGAGTCCCAATGACGGCGTACGGTGGGTTGTTGGGTGCGGCAGGCGCAATCTCCTTGACCATCGTTGTGCTCGAGAGCGTGTTCCTGCGGTCCATCCTCCGCTCCTTGAGCACGACGTTGTTGGAGTTCACCCGGAACTGCCACTGGCCGGTGGCTCAGGCGGTCGGCGCTTCCGCAGCCTGGGCGACGTTGATTTCGGGGTGGTTTCGAATTCCCTCGTGGCCCGCCCTGATCTTCCAGGTCTCATCGACCCTGGTTGTGTACGTGGGGAGCTTCTGCCTGCTGGGAATGTCGACCCAAGAGCGGATGGCAATTGTTCGTCGCGCCCGCGGGCTGGTCGGCCTGGGGGCCGGATGATGGTCTTTCGAGTTGGCGTCACGCACGGGTCCCGGTTGTTCGGTCGCTCATGGGGGAGTGTAGACATGCGGGCTGAGGCGATCCGCTGGATGCCACGCTGCGGGATGCGGTCGTTTGCGCCTCTCGGGGTGGCAACCCGGCCTTCGAGTTCGCGACGGGTCGAACATGCCAGGCGGGGGATGTAGATGCATCCTTCGGATGTGGGTGGCGGGGTGAAGCGGAGGGCATCCGAGTTCGGGCCCATCGTGGCGGCATCGACCGCAGTTGTTGGGGCGGGACTTGTCGTGGCCGAAATCGTTAATGCCGGCTCGCTCGCGACAATGTCGTGCGTGCTGCTAGTGGCTGCCTGCGTGCTGGTCGCGCTGCCGCACCTGCGTTCAGGGCGACGCGACTTCTTCCATCCTGTTGTGCTGGTTTCGGTTCAAATCGCGGTGTACTACGGGATTCGCGGGCTGGCGCTGCTGGCATCCACCCGCCGAAACGCTTTGGAGATCAATCATCTAGTGCGGCAGTTTCAGGGGGAATTCCTCGTCCCGTCAATCGCGGTCGCAGGGGTGGCTTTGGCGGCGTTTGTGATTGGATTCTCACTTCCGGTGTCACGCGGCCTCAGGTGGCTGATGCCGACTATCGAGGGTATGCCGCCGGCGGAAGACGCGGTGTGGCGAAGACGGGGATTCGCCATGCTGGGGCTTGGCGTAGTGGGGAGTTCGGCATCCGCGTATCGCCTCGTGACCGGCCGAGGATTGATTCTGGGATTAGACACGGTCATTGACAACCTGCAGATCTTCGGCTGGGCAGGGATGGCGCTGATTCTGATGCACGTCGCCCGCGCAAGCCGGCCCCGCAGCTTCGGGGTGGTCTTCTATGCGTGTCTGGTCGCGGTTGGGTTCGCGGTGATCGGGTTCCGCGCGCAAGGGGTGTGGGTAGCGGTGGCCTTCATGACCGCGTTCCACTACGGAGTGCGACCGCTGCGCGTGCGCGCCACCGTCGTCGTTTTGATCTTCACGCTGTTCGTTGCTTTTCCGTTTGTTGCGGCGCTGCGAATTGAAGATCAGACGGCCTCGCAGTCCGGGAGGATCGAGAACATGCTCAGCGTTCCGGACCGGCTCGCAACGGGGAGTCAGGTGTTTGCCGCGTCGGAACGGGCACCTGGATTTGGGGGCTACCTGGGCGAGACCGCACGGAATGTCATTTACCGGCTCTACGGGACTGACACGCTGATAACAATTGTGGCGCAGACCCCCGATCCAAGACCGTATATCTGGAGGGAGAGGGTTCTGACTCTTGCTCAGACCTTCGTGCCGCGAGTGTTCTGGACCAACAAACCCATGCCGAACATCAGCGACTACTTCAAACAGGCGTATTGGGGTGCGCGACCTGACAATCAGTCAAACCAGAAGCCAGGACTCATCGGGGATTGGTATATCCAAGGCGGCGTGATTGCGGTGATGTTGGGAATGCTGTGCTTCGGAGTCACATGTCGGGCCGGCCGGCAGTGGTTCGATAGCCACCGAGATAATCCTCTGGCCCTTGCGTTCTACGTGGTGATGGTGAACACCATCGCAACGATGGAGAGCGACACGATTCTTCTCGCAACTCGAGTCGTCATCGCACTCGCGCTGTTTCGCGTCGCCGGTTCTTGGATTCCGCGCGTTGCTGCGGGACTCCCGTCGCGTCGGCATGAGGTCCGCAGGGAGACTCTGTGAGGGCGTGTCGCGTTGCCGTGGACGTGCGTTGTCTCGCCGGAGGAGAGATTCGAGGGTTCTCACGGTATACGCGTGAAGTGGTGTCGGCGTTGGCGCGGCGCGGCGGCCTTGATGTTTTCGGTGTCACCGACTCACGCGATGACCCTGGCGTGGCGATTCCTGTGTTTCGTTACGCCGGGGGCCGAGAGATTATTCGCGAGCAAGTGAAGCTTCCTCACCTGCTCGGCAAACTGAGGGCGGACGTCTTGCTGTGCCCTTCGAACCGGGGGCTTCCGGCCATCTCCCCTTGCCCGTCGGTCGCGACCGTGCACGATGTTGTTGAGTGGGATCGCAGTCTGGTCCCGCCTCGTCCTGTGAAGAGCGCGCTGCGCTTCGCGTACTCGAATGTGACGACGCTGGCCGCCGCAACCCGGATCATCACCGTGTCGCGGCACTCGGCCGACGGCATACGCAGACGGCTTGGAATCGGCTCCAATCGGGTGCGAGTGGTCTACGAGGCCGCGCAGGATCGGTTCGGGGAGCAATGCACCGAGCCGACGATCGACCAGGTGCGACGGCGCTACGGCATTCCCCCCGGCAGCGTGCTCTACGTTGGGGGATTCGACCGCAAGAAGGATGTTGCCACGCTGGTGCGCGCATTCGCGCGCATTGAGCCGAGCTTAGCGGGAGCTCTGATTCTGGCGGGGAAGATGTCGTCGGAGACGGAGGCTCTCGCGCGTCTCGCGCGTTCGGGAGGAATCGGGGACAGGGTGCGGTTCCCGGGGTTCATCGAAGAACGGGATTTGCCCGCGTTCTACAGAAGCGGCACCTGCTTCGTCTTCCCAGCGGTCGCTGAGGGTTTCGGACTGCCCGTCATCGAGGCGATGGCGTCGGGGACTCCCGTCGTCGTTGCCAAAGCTGGATCTCTTCCAGAAGTGGTCGGAGAGGGAGGACAGATGTTCCCAGCGGGGGACGACGCGGCGGCTGCCAAGGTTATCCGCGAACTCCTGGGCTCTCCGAGATCTCGTGAGGAATGGGCTACGGCGGGATGCAGGCGCGCGCGCGAGTTCAGTTGGGATCGCACCGCGGAGCAGACGGAAGCTGTCCTGCTGGAGGCCCAGGCAGCCGGTGCTCGGTCTTGGACTGCTGCGGCCGGTCGCGCCGCGAGAGGTGCGCACCGATGGATCAGGTAGTGGCGGTTCGCGCATGATCGCGCAGTTCCTTGTCAACGGGGCCGAGGGATCGGCTGCGGGCGCGCGCGCTGAGCGTATTGCGCGCGCGGTGGGGCCGGGAGATGCCGAGATCGTCTACAGGGACGGGTCTCGGCGACGCGCTGTGGCGGGAATGGCGAAGGCGTCGCGCCGGGCGCGTCCCCGCGTGATCTGGGCGATGGACCTTGCTGTGGCGCCGGTTGTCGCAGCTTTGACGCGATCGCGCGGAACGAAGTTCGTCGTGGACACAGGGGACTCGCCTGCGGCCTTTCTTGAGCAGGTGCAAGCCGGACGCGCGCTTATTGCGATAGCCCGCGTCCTGGAGCGCGTCGGATACGGGTCGGCCGATTGCATCGTGGTCCGAGGCCCTTACCACGCGGAGCAGCTCAGGGCGCGAGGGCTGGATGCCAGGGTGATTCCCGATGGGGTGGATCTGAAGCTGTTCGGACCGGCGGACGCGACGGGATTGCGTGCGAAGATGGGACTCGAGCGGAAGTTCACCGTTGGGATCCAGGGACACTTCACTTGGTACCCGGCACTCGGAGGCGGGTTGGGCTGGGAACTCGTTCACGCCATAGCGTTGCGCAAGGATCTGCCGATCCACGCGCTTCTCATTGGATCGGGTCCAGGGCTGTCGCACCTGCGCGTCCTCGCGGAGGACCTTGGCGTGGGTGATCGGGTGACCGTGGTGGGTCGCGTTTCCTACCAAGACCTGGCGCTCTACTTGAATGCATGCGACGTGTGCCTTCTGACTCAGACGAATGATCCGTCGAGTTGGGTTCGCACAACAGGGAAGCTCCCCGGCTATCTGGCGTGCGGCCGCTACATCTTGGCTTCGCGAGTCGGTACTGCGGCCGAAATCCTCCCGGAGGAAATGCTGATCGATTATGAAGGCCGATGGGATCACGCGTACCCAGCCAAGCTCGCGGAACGTTTTGCGGGTCTGATCAGGGGCCCTGAGCGCTTGACGCGCGGCGCGGATCTTCGTGGTCTCGCACAGCAGTTCGACTACGAACGCGTGGCGGAGGAGGCGGCCGCACTTGTGCGGTCGCTGGCCAACTAGTGTGCGGCATCGTTGCTCTCGTGGCGCCGAACGGCGCAGATCGAGCACGCGCAATGATGGAGTCCCTTCGCCATCGCGGTCCCGACGCTGAGGGGATCCAGGTCTTTGGGCGATGTACGCTTGCTATGACGCGGCTCGCGATCCTTGATCCGACTTCGCGTGCGAATCAGCCGATGGGCCGGGGAAGCAAACGCCTGGTCTACAACGGGGAGTTGTACAACTTCCGCGAGCTGCGTTCGGAGATGGAGTCGCAAGGCGTTCGGTTCGAAACGACGGGTGACACCGAGGTGGTCTTGTGTGCGTTGGAGAGATGGGGGGTCGCAGCGCTGCCCCGCTTCCGAGGGATGTTCGCCTTGGCATGTTGGGACGTGGAAACCGAAGAGCTGTGGCTCGCACGGGACCGCTTTGGGATCAAGCCACTGTACTGGCGCCCGCAAAGTGGAGGGATCGCCGTGGCCTCAGAATGCCGGGCCCTGCTCGGGGATGCGCCTCTGGAGGTTAGCCCTTCTGCCGTCGCCGAGTATCTCCAACTTGGATCCTCCATTACCGCCGCTATCACCAGAGGCGTGTTCGAACTCGAACCCGGAACCGTCATGGTCTGGCGAGGTGCGCGAATCACGACAGCGCGGTTTGCTGGATTGCCCGATGCCGTGGACACACCTGAACCCGCGGGCGCCGTCGCTGCGTTCGCCGAGGCAGTGACAATGCACCTCGCCTCGGATCGTCCTGTGGCGGTGTTTCTCAGTGGGGGTTTCGACTCGACAACGCTGATGTCGGCTTGCCGCGGTGGCCCGCGGATGCCGCTGGCGCTAACCATTGCTCATGAAGAGAACGCTGAGGACGTGGCGCGCGCTGGCAGAACCGCGACGCACTACGGGGCCTCCCACGAAGTCATTGCCGTGTCCGCCTCCGAAGTGGTCGCGAGCATGTCCAAGCTGGTGGCCGCGATGGATCAACCTTCTATCGACGGAGTCAACACGTATCTGGTGTCGGCGGCAGCGCGAGCGCGTGGAATCCCGGTGGCACTTAGCGGCCTTGGGGGCGACGAAGTGCTGGGCGGCTATTCGTATCACCACACTCCGCGCGCGCGCGCGTTCGCTTCGCGCGTTTGGCAGGGGATGCCGCCGCTGGTGCGACCTGTGGCTGGGAATGTCATCCGGCGCCGGGCGGGGGTGGCGGCCGAACGGATGACGGCCGTTCTCTCGGCTCGGACGCCGCAAGAACGCTTTCTGGCGTTCCGGGGGCTGTTCTCAGAGACGGAAGTGCATCAGCTTGTCGGATTCATTCCGGAGCGGTCGTCTCCGCGTTGGAGTCCGAATCCTGCACTAGAGGAACGCCGCCAATACGCTGCATTGGATTTTGATCTCTACCTGCGTCCCACTCTTCTGCGCGACAGCGACGTGATGTCGATGGCGAACGGCGTCGAGGTGCGAGTCCCGTACCTCGACAACAGGTTCGTTGCGGCGACGCTAGGGGCGGGGCATGCGCCGTCGAAGGATGAATTTGCGCGCGCTCTTGACGATCCATACTTGGCCACTGTTGCCGCTGAACCGAAGAGGACATTCGCCATGCCCTGGAGGACATGGTTGCCGGCTGTTGTGAGCGCCTACTCGGACATACTCTTTGGTCAGGCGGATCCCTGGGGTGGAGTAATTGATGGCGAGAAGGCCCGCGAGATCCTTCAGCGCCCGATGTTGCCCGGGGGAATGGAGCCGCTTCGGGCATGGGCACTCGTGGTGCTCGCCTTGTGGATCCAGGAAAAGAGGGGCGCATTGTGACGCGGTTGTTGCTGGCCGGGGAGGATTCCGAAGGAACGCTACTGCGGTCACTGTTGCCGGGGCTTTCAGGGGTGTGTGAAGTCGTGACGGTGTCCTTGGAGAATCGGGCGCCTGTCCGCAGCGTGACCGGCGTCGCAGAGCGGGTCGCAAACCGCACCGGGGTAAGCAGACACGATACGCGGCTTATAGAGGCGGTGCGGGACCATCAGCCCGACGTAGTGCTTGTGACGAAAGGGCGAGGGCTGAGTGCGGACGGAATTGCACGCGCGCGCAAGATGGGTTCGCGGGTGGCCATCTACTATCCAGACAACCCCTTGTGGCGATCAGGGGACTCGGGAGGCGCCCTTGATCGGCTCGCGGCGGCCGATCTTGTCTTGATCTGGTCGCACCGGTTGGCGCGCGCCCTTGAGCCCACGGTCCGCGCCGTCACCGTGGTTCCGTTCGGGTATGACCACCGGTGGTTTCGCCCGGCGGCGCCGGACGCTGAGCGATCAGGGATCGTATTCCTTGGAACCTGGTCACTGCGGCGGGAGAGGTTCTTGTCTGCTCTCGCCGGACTTCCGTTGCGGGTTGGTGGAACCGGATGGTTGAGCCGGGGAATCGACGGTGCGACCGGCCCCGTTCGCGAGCAAGAAGCCGGTCGTTTGTTGGCAACGGCTGCCGTGGGCATCAATCTCCTGCATCCCCAGAACACTGGAGCGCACAACATGCGGACGCGCGAAGTCGCGGCCTGTGGGGCACTGGAACTTACAGACCCGGGGACCGACGGGACGCCGTTGAGAGATACCGAATCGTGCTTTTGGTTCCGCAGCCCCGAAGAACTGCGGGCGCTAGCGGAGAAGGCACTTGCCGATCCCGCCCGCGTTTCTGCGATCGCGCGTGAAGGACAGGAGGCCGTCATTGGGGAGACCTACGACGTGCGAGCGGCCGAGATCGCGGAGCTGCTGGAGGCAATAGCCTGATGCTGTTGGCGGTTGCTGGGGTTTTGCCGACGGAGTTGCTGGCGCGCGCAATGCCATACGTCGTTTCAACGTGGTCGCTTCGGGTTCAGGAGCACGAGAGCGGGGCCGTGTTGACTACCTTGGGCGACGTCGATGAATGCGACGGGTGGCTTGCGGTGGGAAGGTCGGCTGCGGACCCGTGGGGGAATCCGTCAGATGTCGGGGGTCGCGATTCCCTGAGTCGCGATCTGTCGCGGTATGGACTCGCGGCGCTGCACATGGCCGCCGGCCCCGTTGTCGCGTTCGACGGGCGTGCCGCAGTCGTCGCGCGCGCGCCGAATGGGATCGTCCCTGTGTGGGTGTCCGGCGTTGCTGCCGGCACGTTGCGTTGCGTTGTCGAGGCCTGCGGCGGCGGTCCGGCTCGCATGTTGAAGCCGGGACATTCGGTTTCCATAGCCACCGGAGCGTCTGGCGCGTCGCACGCTTCGGAGGTCTTCGACGGACCCAAGCTGTTCTCGTTGCGAGACGTGCAGCGGGAACTGGCAGAGAGCACTCGACACGGTGATCCAGTCGCGGGACCGGGGAACTCGGACGGTGCATTGCGAGAGGGATTGGTGGCTGGCACCTGGGTGTACGCGCCGGATGTCACAAAGGGCCGGTGGCGTATCGACCGCGCAGGGTCGCTGTCGCATGTGAGAGAAAGCGTTCTGCCGGAACTGTGGGCGCGCGCGCGCGCGGCGGGCCGATGGTTGTTCGCACCTGTCACCGAAGCCCCGGCGGTTGAACTGCTTTCGTACGTCGGAGAAGCGACATGAGTCGTTGGCTCTTCCTCGCGATGGACTGGAGTCCGGCGGGTGGCGGGATTGCTCGCCTGCTCGAGTCCCTTGCGGCGGAATTGCCCTCGGGGATCGATTACCGAGTGCTGACACTCACTCCGGGGCTGTCCGACGACCGTGTCTTTCGGGTCACGACTCTCCGCGACATGGCCCTTCGTCTTCCCGGGCACGTTCGATGGCTTCGACGAGGAGGGGAAGCACAGATCGTGTGTGCGCACGTGTTCCTATTGCCCCTCGCGCTTGCGGCGCGCGGCGCGCGCGGACTGCGGGTTAGTGCGCTTCTCTATGGCAGAGAGGTGATGGCGCCGGGAGGGCGACATGCTGTTGTGCGGCGACTTCTCCCGCGTGCTGGGCGCGTTGTTGCGATCAGTGACTACACGGCGGACTTGGCCCGCGACTGCGGCGTATGCTCGGATCGAGTCAGGGTGGTCAATCCCGTAATAGTTCCCCCCTGGGGCATTGGGATGCCGCCGATTCGACGACCTCTCGACCGGGGACTCCGACTAGTTTCGGTGACGCGGCTCACGGAGGGGTACAAGAACCTAACGCTGGGCCTGCGCGCAGTCGCCGTTTTGCGCGACACGGGCCTCGTCGACAGATACACGATCGTTGGTGACGGTGCTTTGCGCCCGACCTTGGAGAGATTCGCGGACGATCTCGGGATTCGAGACATCGTGCGGTTCACGGGGCAGGTTACGGACGATGAACTCGCAGAGTGCATCACAGAGGCGGATCTGGGCCTGTTCCCGAGTCGGGATTCGAGTGCCGAGCGCGGGGCAGAGGGCTTCGGTCTCGTGGTTCAGGAGATGGCGTTCGCGGGTCTGCCGGTGCTCGTCGGCGATGCCGGTGGGACTCCCGACGCGAGTGACCCCGCGTGGTCGGTGTTGTTAGACCCCTATGACGTGAGGGCGTGGGTACACGAAATCGACCGGTTGGCTCGCGACGAAGACGCGCGGCTGCGTATGGCGATGAGCGCGTTCGAATGGGCAAGGGAATTGGACCCGCGCGCTACTTCGCGCGCGTTCTACGAGGCAATCGCTGATGCGAATCCTGTTCGTGAATCCCGGGGGTAGTCCGTACGGTGGCGCCGAGCGCAGTCTCGGGCTATTGGTGCGCGGCCTGGTGCAGCATGGACACGATGTGAGCGTCGCCCTGCTTGCCGAAGGTGCCGCGAAGCATTTGTTCGCCGAGGCGGGCGCGCGCGTCGAGGTGATCTCAGGCGAGTCTCTCACCGGGGTGCGGAGGCATGGTACGGCGCTGGCTTTTGCTGTGGGGTCGGCGCGTTCCCTGCCTGCGCTGGCGGGAACCGTCCGTCGGCTTCGCGCTCTCGTCGCCCGTGAGCGCCCGGACCTAGTGCACACGAACGGGTTTCGGGCCCACGTAACATCACCCCTTGTTCGGTCCCGGCAAGTGTGGTCGCTGCGTGACGTCGCCCCTCGTGCCGTTCAGCGGCGGGTCCTGCGGGCGGCCGCCCGCAGCGTGTCGGGAATTGCGGCGAACTCTCTGTTCACCGCAGCGCAAGTGCGTGGTGCGTGCCCCGTGGTCGAGGTGGTCTACAACCCGGTCGAGGAGATGCTGCTGCCGTCACGGGAGGAGGCCCGTTCCAGACTCGCTGTGCCTCCCGGGCGGCGGGTTGTTGCCATCGTTGCTCATCTACACGCGTCTAAGGGACACCATGTCGCACTCGACGCCCTTCGCAGGTTTCCGCAAGCAGAGCGACCTTTCTTGATATGTGCTGGGGGGGCGCTCTATCCGGATTCAGAGGCGTACGAAGGTGAATTGCGAGAGCGAATCACCGCGTGGGATCTGGGCGAAGACGTGCGGTTGCTCGGCGCCGTCGACGATGTTGCAGGCATCTACGCTGCCGCCGACGTACTGCTTCACCCTGTCTTGCATCCGGAGGGACTCGGGCGCGCGGCCATTGAGGCTCAGCGCGCGGGTGTACCGGTGGTGGCGTCGCGACTCGGGGGAATGCTCGAAGTCGTCGCCCACGATGAAACGGGTCTGCTGGTCGAGCCGAGTCGGCCGGACCAGATTGCGGATGCGTTGCGTTCGCTTCTGCGGAACACGGCGTTATCCGCTCGGCTCACAAATGCAGCGCGCGTGAGTTCGCGACGCTTTGATCCTGCGGAGCATGCGCAAGCCATGATGCGGTTCTATCGAAGGGTGCTGCTCCGATGAAGATCGCGCACGTTTTCAAAGACGCCTATCCACCGCTGATTGCCGGGATCACGCGGTACGTGCACGACGTTGCGGCAGCAAGCGTCGCGCAGGGACACGAGGTGGAGATCATCGTCGCGGGAGTGAAGCGAACGCGCCGGGATGTGATGGCGGATGGTACGGTGATCCTTCGATGCGGCGAGTGGGCGCGGGCGCTCTCGATGCCGCTGTCGCCACGCCTTGTCAGCGAAGTGCGCGCCGCTAGCGCCGACGTTCTGCATGTGCACATGCCGAATCCGATCGGCGAGTTGGGCGTTGTTCTGCGGCGGCCCGGAACAGCCGTCGTCGCAAGTTTGCACGCGCAATTGGGGCGTCAGCAGGTGCTGGAGGGCGCGTACCGGCCCCTTCGATCCGCGCTGCTGCGGCGTGCGTCGACTGTCTTGGTGGCCAGCGAGCCAATGATGAAGGTCCCGGAGCTGGCCGGCTTTGCCGAAAAGACAAAGATCCTGCCGTACGGCGTTTCCCCGGGGCTCATTGCGCGCCGGAACCCGTCGCGCGATGACTCTGCGCTACGGGCGTTGTTCGTGGGCCGGCTCGTGTATTACAAAGGGCTCGACATCCTGTTCGACGCGCTTGAACAGCTTCCGGACGTGCGGCTGACAGTCGTCGGAGAGGGGCCAAGTCGGGATGATGTCGAGCGGCGAGCGCGCGTGCTTGGAGGCAGAGTCACTCTAGCCGGGCGGCTGTCCGACGCAGATCTCGGGCAGGCCTACGCAACCCATGACGTACTCGTGCTTCCGTCCGTTTCGCGGGCGGAGGCGTTCGGGCTTGCCGCGACCGAGGCAATGGCCAATGGGCTCCCGGTAGTAAGCACTGCTCTTGGTACCGGAACCGATTGGGTGAATCGCGATGGAGTCACCGGCTACGTGGTCGCTCCCGGGGACGCGCACGCGCTCGCCGACGCGTTGCGAAGACTTGAGTCCGAACCCGAGACGAGAAGGCGTTTGGGAGAAGCTGGGATGGCGCGCGCAGCGGAGACGTTCTCGTTTGTTCGCCATGTGAAGGCGCTCCATCAGGTCTACGGAGAGGCGGTCGGCCGTGGGTGAGGCGTCGTTGATCGTCGGTGCGAGCGGATACGTTGGACGAGCCGTACTCGCGCGGCTGCGTTCTGCGGGCGTTGACGCGGTGGCTGCTGTCAGGAGTGACGCGCAGGACCTCGGGGAGCGGATCCTTCTCGACTCCCAGTCCTCACTCGATCGAGCGCTTGCTTCCGACCGCTTTTCGCAAGTAGTGCATCTTCCTCAACTCACGCGCGACGACGTGGACTGGGTGATCGACCGAGTTGACGGCCCGCGCTGGGTCGTTTTCTCTTCGGCGCAAGTTGCGTCGACTGTCCCTGCGCCGGGAACCAGTCTCGCTCGCGCCCGCGAACAGCGAGTGCTTGGACGCGGCGGAATTGTGCTGCGCCCCACGATGATCTTTGGGCGCGGGACAGACCGTAATCTGACGCGAACGATTCGTTTCCTCAGGCGGTGGCGCATACCGATCCTTGTCGGGGACGGGACGCAGAGGATCGACCCGGTGCACGTTGATGACGTTGCCGATCTCATAGTGAATCTGTCGGGCCGGACGGGCAGGCCGGACTTGTACGAGATTGGCGGGGGTTGTCCGACACCTGTGTGCGAGTTGTTGGCGACCCTGTGTGAGATTCTCGGCGTCCGGGGTGCCCAGATTCGAGTTCCGCTGTCCGCGCTGCGCTTTGCAGCACGCGCGGCACGCGTTGCGGGGCTTCGACCCGATCAAGTTCTCCGGCTGGTTGAGGACAAGACCGCGGACGATTCCGCGGCACGCGCGAGTCTGGCTTGGTTCCCTGCGCCCCTGCCGCATCGTCTTGAGCAGGCAGTGGCGGAGGCACTAAGTAGACGATAGTCCGCTCTGCAATTCGCGGGTCTCGGAGACTTCGCCTCGGGCTCGTTAGGCGCGCCCGAAAAGGATGACCTGGTACGGAGCCTTGCCGAACCTCCGGAGTTCCTTCATGCCGCGCGCGCGCGCCGACGCAAGAACGAGATCCGGTCGCAACCCGAAAGGCGTATAGAAGGCTATGTCGAAGTACTCGCGCTCCCAGTCGACGCGCCCCGCATAGTACGAGCACTCCTGGATGCATTCCTCCGGTGGGTAAGGCCCAAAGACGTGAAGCGGGCGGTCCACGTGATCAAGGACAGGGTAGGCGAGGCGTTCGGTCACAGGCCATGGCGCAAGGATGACGCTGTCTCTGTGACGGTTTTCCAGGTATGCCGCCGCTTCGCGTTCGGCCGCGACGAGGCGCGTGAAAGACATGTTCGAGTCGAGAGGCATCCAGCGGCCGGGAGTTGCGAACCATTGCGTTGCCATCAACAGCGCGACCCCGCCAGCGAGCAAGGGGAGGTGCTTGGGCTTCTTCAGCGCGCGGTCGGCGAGGCCTGCCGCAAGCACAAACAGAAGAGGGTAGAGCAGGAGGTTGTACCGGGGCAGATTGCCAAAGAGGGAGTGAAAGGGAACGAGGACTGCGACGGCTCCGGCGATGAAGATCTCCTCGGGGCTGAACTGCGGGACGCGGCGATTCCTCTTCGTGCACTCGCGACGAAAGATCACGGCGAGCGCGGCAAGAACTCCGGCCAGGACGACGACCTGTCCATTTGCCACGAACATCTGGTAGAAGCTAATCGCGACCGCAGCGACAAGGTGTCGGATGACGCCCCCAGCCCCGAACTGGGATGTCAACAAGATAGACCCGAACTCCGCGACGCGGTCCGGGGCGCTATGGCGAATGCTGTCGAACGCGAGCCAAGCGGCCAATCCAAGAATGGGAAGTGCGAATGCAGATGCACTCAGGGCGCGTCGCATTCTGCCCGTGGCCGGACTTGTCCAGTACGCATATCCGGCCATGCAGATGAGCAGGACCGCCCCGGACTCCTTTGAAAGGACCATTCCCAGTGAAAGCAAGATGGCGGTCTTCCGACGACCAGCGAAGAGGCAGTCCACCGCTGCGACGGCGAAGACGGTCTGGAACACCTCTGGGTAAGTCTGGCCCGACAGGCTGAAGAACAGCGGAGAGGCGGCGAGCATGATGGCGGCCGACAGTCCGACGCCTCGGCCGTAAAGCCGCGCGGCGCATCGCCAGGTCAGCACGAGCGTCACGCACGAGATGGCGACTGTCAGCAGATGTGCGGCCCATTGGTGTGCGCCCAAGGCTCGCCAAACGAGTGCTACAGCTTCGAACGGGAGGGGAGGGTGGGGGTAGCTGCGGTACGTCAGCGGTATCGGGTAGAAGTTGTTCCTGAGGATATCCGCGGAAGTGTTTGACCAAGTTTGTGCGTCCCAGAAGTCGGCTACCCCGAGCGCAGGCAGTTTCGCAATGAAGTACGCCGCCACCAAAAGGATCGGGGCGATACCAACTGCTCGCTCGGCTGGCTTGGGCCGGGTTATCGTCCGCATCGACTGGAAGGAAGCATGACGGCGCGTGGCACTCGTGCGAACGATTCGCGGTGAGCGCGTGGATGCAAAGGCTGGAGCCACCGCGGACGCCTCGCGCTATCGGGCACTGTATCCCCCTTGTGGCCAAACTGCGCTTTCAAGTGCAGTGGGTCGAAGGCGTGAGGATAACACCTCCGGCGGAGCCGATGAGGCTGGGCAACGAAAAGGACGCGCGTCTCGCGCGGTGTCGTTCGCGAGGTTGCTCGCTGGGCTTTTTGCGGTCTCCTGGGCGGCATGGGACGGTTTGATAAGATCCTTCGCCTGCGCCGTCTGGTGGACGGAAACGGGGCAGTGCGCGCGCACCGTGAGTGTCCTTGAAATCGTGAGGTGTGGAACATGCAGGCGGTGATTCTGTGCGGCGGGCTGGGGACGCGAATGCGCGAGGAAACGGAATTCCGACCCAAGCCCATGGTGGAGATCGGCGGCAGGCCGATCCTGTGGCACATCATGAAGACCTACGCCCACCATGGGATCACGGAGTTCGTGCTGTGCTTGGGCTACAAGGGATCGATGATCAAGGACTACTTCCTCAACTACGAGACGACAAGCAACGACTTCACGGTGCGCCTGGGTCGAAAAGACAGAATCCACTTTCACGGTGCACACAACGAAGGTGATTGGAGCGTCACGCTCGTCGATACGGGTCCGGACACCAATACCGGTGGACGCGTCAAGCGGATTGAGCCCTTCATTAATGGAGACCGGTTCCTTGTTACGTACGGCGACGGGGTCGGGGACGTCGATATTTCGGCGACCGTCTTGCACCACGAGTCGCACGGCAAATTGGCGACCGTCAGCGTTGTTCGTCCGATAACGCGCTTCGGGATTGCCGACTTGGACCCCAGCGACCGTGTGCTCAGTTTCCGAGAGAAGCCGGTGAGCGAGGATTGGGTGAGTGCCGGCTTCTTCGTATTCGAGCGAGGCGTCTTCGAGTACCTGGACGATGACTGCGTGCTCGAAAAGGAACCGTTTGAGCGCCTTTCAAAGGATGGTCAGGTTGCGGCGTATCGGCACCACGGGTTCTGGCATCCGATGGACACATTCCGCGAGCTACAGATGCTTGCCGGGATCTGGGAGACCGGGGCTGCGCCATGGAAGGTGTGGTCGTGACTGGGGTCTTGGGGACCTCCTTCTGGGGCGGCAAGCGTGTCCTCGTCACCGGGGCGACCGGCATCGTCGGTTCCTGGCTGGTTGGAGCCCTGCTCGATTCCGCGGCACACGTGGTCGCGTTGGTGCGGGACGACGATCCTCAGTCCGAGTTGTTCCGGAGCGGACGCGTGCTGAACTTGAGCATCGTGAGCGGCTGTTTGGAGCACGAAGAAACTGTAGAGCGGGCAGTCAACGAGCACGAGGTGGACAGCGTCTTCCATTTAGGCGCCCAGACAATCGTATCGACAGCCCAGCGTTCGCCAGCGCCGACGTTCGAGTCGAACATTCGGGGGACGTGGAATGTGCTTGAGGCGTGTCGGCGCCTAGATGGCTTGGTGCAAAGGGTAGTCGTTGCTTCCAGCGACAAGGCGTATGGCCCTCAGACGAGCCTGCCGTACACCGAAGACACCCCACTCGCTGGCGTTCACCCGTACGAAGTGTCCAAGTCTTGTGCAGACCTCATCGCGCAGAGCTACCACAGGGCCTACGGGCTTCCAGTTGGAATCGCCCGCTGCGGCAACATCTATGGGGGCGGTGATCTGAATTGGAGCCGAATCGTTCCCGGCACAATTAGATCTCTACTCAATTCCTCTCGTCCCATCATACGGAGTGACGGAACGTGCCTTCGCGACTACCTGTTTGTGGATGATGCCGTTTCGGCGTACCTGACCCTCGGGGCGGCCCTCGCGGATCGGAGCATCCACGGACATGCGTTCAATTTCAGCGCGGAGTCGCCGTTGACCGTGATGGAGATCTACAGAGAGATCTGCGCGGTGGTCGGTCAAGATGTGACGCCTTCTGTGCTCGGAACGGCAAGTGGAGAGATCCAGCATCAGTATCTGTCCTCGGAGAAGGCTCGCTCTCTCCTCGGATGGAAGCCTCGCTTCTCGCTTCAGGAGGGACTTATGGCCACCGTTGCCTGGTACCGCGAGTTCTTCTCGGCAGAAGGGAAGACTTGATGTCGGGGGAGTCCCCCTCCGAGATGCGTGCGGAGATTCTGGCTTTGGTTGCGCGGTTCGCTTCAGCGCAGTTCGAACAGTCGGAGTTCATCCCGGGGGAATCTGCAGTACCTGTTTCTGGACGCGTGTTCGATCGCTCCGAGGTTGTGACGCTTGTCGATGCTGCGCTGGATTTCTGGCTCACGACGGGGCGGTTTGCTGCGCAGTTCGAGGCGGCGTTCGCCGGCCTTTTGGGGCGCCGCCATGCCATCCTGTGCAATTCGGGTTCATCGGCGAATCTCCTGGCTCTGTCGGCGCTCACTTCCCCCAAGCTCGGGGAGCGTCGTCTTCGTCCCGGGGATGAGGTAATCACTGTGGCGGCGGGGTTCCCGACGACGGTCAATCCGGTCGTTCAGAACGGACTTGTACCTGTGTTTGTGGATGTTGAACCGCTGGAGCGGGGGACATACAACATTGATGTGCGCGCGCTTGAGGCTGCCGTGTCTTCTCGAACTCGCGCCATCATGGTTGCGCACACATTGGGTAATCCATTTCGCGTCAACGATGTGCTGGGTTTCGCCGAGGCGAACGAGCTCTGGTTCGTGGAGGACAACTGCGACGCCCTTGGTTCGGAGTTCGGAGGACACCTGACTGGTACGTTTGGAGACCTTGCCACATCCAGCTTTTATCCGGCGCACCACATCACCATGGGTGAGGGCGGCTGCGTTGTGACGGATCGCCCGCTGCTCAAGACCCTGGTCGAGTCCTTCCGCGACTGGGGGCGCGACTGCTGGTGTGAGCCCGGTGCGGAGAACACCTGTAAGAAGCGGTTCGGGTGGGGACTTAGCAGTCTGCCGAAGGGATTCGATCACAAGTACACGTTTTCGCACGTCGGGTACAACTTGAAGCTTACAGACATGCAAGCGGCCGTTGGGGTCGCCCAGCTGGAGAAGCTGTCGCAGTTCACTGCCGACCGGCGGGCCAATTTCGAGTTTCTGCATTCAGAGCTGGTAGGCCTCGAGGACGCGATCATTCTCCCCACAGCAACACCGGGCGCAGAACCAAGCTGGTTCGGGTTTCCGGTCGCCATTCGAACGCGCGCTGGTCTGTCGCGCGAGAAGGTCGTCGCGTATCTCGAGGCCTCGAACGTCAAGACCCGGATGATCTTCGCCGGCAATCTCACCCGCCAGCCGGCCTACGAAGGGGTGCCCTACCGAGTCGCAGGATCGCTCGAGAACACCGACGCCGTGATGGATCACGCTTTTTGGGTGGGGCTCTATCCTGGCTTGACGGAGAAGATGTTGATGCACACGGCGAAGACTCTTCGGGAGGCCGTTGGGGCGCGGTGACCGCTGGTTTCCGCGTCACCGACTTGTTACGAACTGTGGGAGGCTTGCAGCATGGCCATAGGTTCTCCGAAGCGTAAGCTCGTGTCGATCATCATTCCGGCTCGGAATGAAGAGGAGAACATCCCTCGAGTCGAGAAGGAAGTCACCTCAGCGCTCGCGGGTCTTGATTACGACTTCGAGTTCATCATCGTCGACAACGCGAGTACTGATCGAACGCGCGCTTTGGCGCTGGATCTGTGCGCCCGCGACGATCGTTGGCGGTATGTGCGATTCAGCCGAGACTTCACCGTCGAGGCGTCGATGACCGCGGGGTACCGTCTGGCGCAAGGCGATGCGATGGTAGTGCTCTACTCCGACTTGCAGGATCCTCCGGAGGCGGTGACGCGACTCCTTGCCAAATGGGAGGAAGGTTTCGACGTTGTCTACGGAGTCCGAACGGTTCGACCCGGCGATGCCAGATGGCGAAACTTCCTCGTTGACAAGGTCTACAGGACTATCCGGCGTCTGTCGGATCCTCCAATCCCGAGAAACGCGGGAGATTTCAGGCTGATCTCTCGCCGCGTGCGCGATGCGCTCAATGAATGCGGCGAGTACAACAGATACATGCGGGGACTGATTTCCTGGCTTGGCTTTCGGCAGGCGGGTGTCGAGTACGAACGCCGTCCCAGACTCGCTGGAAAGAGCAATGCGCCTTTCTGGGATCTGGTGTCTTTCACGTTCAATGCTGTGACGAGCTTCTCTCTTAAGCCTCTTCGAGTGTTTACTGCTGCCGGGTTCGTGCTGCTGGGCCTAAGCGTAGGCGCCATTCCTGTCTACGTGGGGTTGTTCTTCGCGGGTCACCCGCCGGCAGGCATCACGACGGTCATCATTCTGCTGCTCTTCGCAATCGGTCTCAATAGTCTCGGAGTGGGAGTGCTCGGGGAATACCTCGGACGTACGTACGCCGAAACGAAGAGGCGTCCCCTTTATCTGATCGAGGAGGTAGTCAACATTGGCGAATGGAATGACGCGTCGCCGGCGACTCGTGGCGGGCCGCCGCGCTTGTCCATTTGAGCAGGGCTAGGGTTCTTGGGAGCCGGACCTCTGCGCCGATGGACAGGGTTCGGACCGGAGGCGGCCCGCTACGGCGGCCGCGATATCCGGGGGAGTCAAGCCCGCGAGTTTCGTCAGATGCTCCTGTGATCCGATCCGCCCCTCGGTGCTCCGACTGAACGCGAATGACAGGCAAGGGGTGGGGTGGGCCCCAAGGGCCGAAGTGATCGCAGAATAGAGTCCTCCGACATCGGAGTGATCCTCAACGACTGCAAGAAGGCCGGTATTCGTGGCAGCAGCTCTCACTGCTGCGGTGTCGAGCGGCTTGACCGTATGCATGCTCAGTACTCGTGCTGCTATACCTTCGTCGGACAAGATATCGGCGACCGCGACGACGGTGCGCAGCATCCCTCCGGTGCTGATGAGCGTGACGTCACCACCCTCGCGTAGCGCGATAGCGGTGCCGAGGCGGAAGTCGGGCTCACCCTGATGCACGACCGCCTCGCCCCCCCGTCCAAGACGCAAATAGGATGGACCCGAGGATTCTGCCAGGGTGCGGGTCGCAAGTCGGACCTCGATGGGATCGCCGGGCGCCACTACCGACAGGTTGGGCATCGCCCGCATGACGGCGAGATCCTCGAGTGCATGGTGTGTGTACCCGGCCGATCCGTACGCGACACCCCCCCCCACGGCGACTATGTTGACGTTGAGGTTGTGGTAGCAGACGTCGTTGCGAATCTGTTCGAGGCACCGAATGGTCGAGAAGTTAGCGATTGAGTAGGTGAACACGGTCAGTCCCGACATTGCGAGACCTGCTGCGATCCCCGTCATGTTCTGCTCGGCAACGCCGACGTTGACATAGCGATGTGGGAACCGGGCCGCGAAGACCTCGAGGACGGAATAGCCGAGATCTCCAGTCAGCAGCCAAATGGTCTCGTCGCGCTCGGCGAGTTCAACCAGGGTCTTGATGAATGCTGACCTCAACGGTTTGCCCCCCCGAGTTGCGCAAGAGCCTCGGCGAGTTGGGTCGTGTTGGGCGACTTGTAGTGCCACTCTATGAGTCCCTCCATAAAGCTGACACCCTTGCCCTTGATGGTGTGCGCGATAAGGACGCTCGGCTTTCCCGGCTTGAACGGAACGTCGGCCAAGGTGTCGAGGAGGTCCTGGTGTACGTGGCCTCCGACTTCCCGCACCGCCCACCCAAAGGCGCTCCACTTCTCAGCAAGCGGTTCTAGGTTGAGAACGTCATGAACCGAACCGAAACTCTGGAGCTTGTTGTAGTCGATGATCGCGATAAGGTTGTCCAATTGATGGTGCGGCGCGAAGAGTGCTGCCTCCCAGGTGGAGCCCTCATCGCACTCGCCGTCGCTTAGCATTACGAATACCCGATGCTGCGATTCGTTTCGCTTGGCGGCCAGGGCCAATCCGCATCCGATGGGGAGCCCATGGCCGAGCGCGCCGGTTGAGACTTCAACTCCGGGGACTCCCCTGCTCACCACATGCCCAGCGAGTGTTGAACCGTCCTGGCAGTAAGTGCGCAGGCGTTCCACGGGAAAGAAGCCTAGTTCTGCGAGGACGGCGTAGACGGCTGCTGCACCGTGGCCCTTGCTGAGCACGAATCTGTCGCGATCGGGCCAGTCTGGGCGGTCGGGATCGACTCGCAAGATTGATCCGTAGAGAACGGCGAGCAGATCCGCCATCGACAAGCACGTGCCGATGTGCGACGAGTTGGCCGCATGGGTCATCTGGAGGGCATGGCAACGTATGCGACGAGCCAACTGCTCCACGGCCTCATGCATGGGGCGGAGGATACCAACAACTGCTGCACCCGGGGGAGCAAAGGCTTCCTCGGGTGCCCGTCGTCGGCCGGGGGCGTCTCCGGGCTGGGTCGAACCGCCGTGTTGTTAGGGTGGCAGTGATGCAGTCGGATGATGTCGGTTGGTATGCTCTATTCAGCGGTCGCGTGCCGAGGTTCTACTCGCAGGCCGATAGGAGGCAAGCGGAGTTGTGATCGGCGATCGAACCGAGATGCCGCGATGATGTTGGACGCCCTGCCTGCGGGATACTCGGTGATTCGCGAGGATGTGGAACGCATCGCGAATGGCATCGGCGTGGCGGCCGCCGGACTGGCGGGCCGGAGGCTTTTGCTGACAGGCGCAAGCGGCTTCCTCGCTGCGTATATGGCCGACACCATTGCTTGGCTCAACGACAACGTGTTGGATGAGCCTTGCACGCTTGTGGCGATGGTGCGCACTCCCGTCGTGGACGGAGGGCGTCTTGGCCACTTGCTAGGCAGGGAAGACATTTGTTTCATCACTCAGGATGTGTCGAGTCCTACCCAGATTCAGGGAAACGTTAACTTCGTCGTGCACGCGGCGTCGAGGGCGTCGCCTCGCAAATACCTCGAAGATCCACTGGCCACGATCGATGCGAATGTCTCGGGCACGAGGCATCTTCTAGAACTGGCCCGCGAGCGAGAGTCCGAGAAGTTCTTGTTCTTGTCGAGTGGCGAGATCTATGGGAACCTTGTCGGCACGCAGATCCCTATCGCGGAATCTGTTCCTGGTCGGATCGACTGCACCGGAGAGAGAGCTTGTTACACGGAGTCAAAGAGGCTTGGGGAAACGCTCTGCATGGTCTACTGGCGCCGTTTTGGGGTTCCGGTTTCGATTGTCAGGCCGTTTCACGTGTACGGACCGGGTATGGCTGCCGGGGATGGACGCGTCGTGGCGGAGTTCCTCGAGAGTCGTGCCGCCGGAACGCCGATCCGGTTGCTGAGCGACGGTTCGGGTGTGAGGGCATTCTGCTATATCTCGGACGCGACGACCGCCATGTTCGCCGCGTTGCTCGGCAGTGTGCGAGGTGAGGCGTTGAACGTCGGTGATGACCGGGAACCGATCGCGATGAGGGATCTGGCGGAGATGATCGCACGGCTCGAAGAGCCTGCGGTGCCGGTGGTTCGCGAGGGCCGAGACACGGCCTCGCATCTCCGCGAATCGCCTTCGTGGGTATGCCCTGACGTCGGAAAAGCACGCCGGCTCCTGGGCTATTCCCCAAAGGTCGGCCTTCAGGATGGACTAGTTAGAACTCTTGCGTGGTATAGAGAATGCGCGTCGGACCGGTCGGTACCGTGAGCGACGTAGATGCTCTGCGGAAGGCCGGGGCCCGTACGAGAGCGGACTGCCGGATTTGCGGGTCCGCGGAGGTGTCCCCGTTCATCCGGCATGAGTCTCTTCCTGTGGCCGGGATGTATCTGTCGGCCAATGATATAGAACCCGAACCGCTGTTCCCGTTGACGGTGGGATTCTGTCGCTCTTGTGGGCTGGTTCAGCTAGGTGAGGTCATTCCTGCCGAGTTCTATTCGTCATACCGGTTCACCGGGTCGGGATCATCGTCGTACAGAACCCACGTCGAACAGGTAGCTGACGCTCTCGTGGACGAGTGGGGACTTGACCGTAAGCGCATAGTCGAGATCGGGTGCAACGATGGCTATTTGTTGAGGATGCTCAAGGAGAGGGGTCGCAACAAGGTATTCGGCTACGAACCTGCTGTAGACCTAGCTCAATCCTGCGAAAGACAGGGCATCGACGTCGCTGCCGAACTGTTTGGCCCAACGACGATCGGGCTGTGTCCCCTTGCGCCGGTGGACGCGGTCATCTTTCGCCACGTCCTCGAACATATTGACGACGTTCATGCGTTTCTTGGCGCGGTGCGGAGCATCTTGCGAGGACCGGGATCGCTGGTGGTTATTGAGGTTCCCGACATGGGCGCCATCCTAGGGAACCGGCTTTACTCGAACTTCTATCATGAGCACCTGTCTTACTTCTCGCGCGATAGCCTTTCGGCTCTCCTCGCCCAGCATGGGTTTGTGCCGAGGATATGGAAGCGGGTCCCGATTCATGGGGGTTCACTTCTGGTTGTGTGTGAGGCGTCAGGCGCCCACACCGATGCCGCAGTTGTTCCAGACCGGCAGGTGACCTTTGCGGATTGCGAGGAGTTCGCCGGGGCTTCACGCCGGTATTTCGATAGCGTTGGGAGCTTCGTGCGCAATGAGCGTCGGCGGAAAGTAGTTCTAGCGGGGTACGGCGCTGCGCACCGAACAGTTGTTACCTGCAGCTTGGCTGGACTTGGCTCGGACGACGTCGCGTTTCTCGTGGACAGGAATCCGTACCTGCATGGTTTTGTTGTTCCTGGTGCGCGGATCCCGATTTACGGTCCTGCGAGACTGTCGGAGTCGCCCCCCGACGCCCTCGTGCTCTTCGCCACCTCATTCGAGGAGGAGATTGTCCGCGAGCAGCAGGCATTCGCCCGTGATGGAGGACGGTTCGTGTCGATCTCAGCGGAGCCGAAGTTCATTTGAGGTAGACGTTTAGCGCTTGGCACCGGCGGTCGGTGGGGACTGCCGGGCAGAGTTGCGTCCACGATGGCTGTGCCGGCTCTACGACGCGGGTTACTCGCGTTCGCCATCACCTCGTGAGCCATGGGTCCGAAGGGACCAGCCAGCCCTTGGGACGATGTCTGCCCAGGACAGGTCGGATAGCGGATAGCGTAGCAGTGCCTCGCGGGGATCCAGGATTCCGGGAAGCGCTTGACTGCCCACTGCTCGCCATCCGGTGGCCGGCGTCACATGGGGTCGGTCTTCGATGCGCCGGGCTCGCGTCGTCGGTTGGTAAGAGGCTCTTCTCCGGAGGTGCAGTCCGTACGCGCGCTCGGCCAGCGCGTCAGGAGCGAGCGCCAGGATGATGCGCGCCCGGGAGCGAACCAAGTCTCTGAGCGAAGAGGATGTGTCCCCTCCGACGAGTTGGCTGACATAGTGGCCCTCCTCGGCGTGATGGCGAAAGACGTTCGCCCAAGTCCACTGAGGGGAAGTGACTGCGTCGAAAGTGCCGGTGGAAAGTGCCCCAACCGCCGCGCGAGCAACCGCGTCCGCCAGTGTCGCAACAAACACAGTGTTCGACGGGCGCGCACCGCAGTCTGGGAGCATCACGCTACCGTGCCGCAGTGCGGTCATGATCTCGACAGACTGGGGTTGGAGCGGGCCGAGCGCGTGGCCGATTCGCAGGATTGTTAGAAGCCTACTGGTGCCGATAGCGCCGCGGCGAGCGACGCGCTCGAGGCTCAGCTTTTCCCAACCGTAGGCGTCCGGTACCCGCAGGGCGATCTCGGGGGCATAGACCATGATTGTGCTTGCGGTAATGACGTGGGCCCCCGCCGGGGCGGAAACCACGCAGTTGCGCACGACGGCTCGGTTCGCGAGAGCCTCCGACCTGCTGCGCGGCGCACGGTACGCAAGCTGGAAGACGACGTCACAGTCGGCCAGAGCAGCCTTCGCTTGAGCCGGGTCTGCGACATCGGCGTGGCGACAGGTCACGCCGCATAGGCGCAGGAATGCCGAACCTGAGGGGTTCCTGCAGATCCCAACGACATCGAGGTTCTCGCGACCGCTCAGGCGCAGGGCAAGCTCGCCCCCGATCCTCCCGTTGGCCCCAACGATCGCCACGCGCCCGGTCATCGTCTTGCGTTTGTGTAGATGGCCTCGATGAGATCGACGGTAGGTAGGTAGCCCGTCGGATTCGGACAGGCCGCAGGTTGTCCATGCTCGGGGAGAAGGATCGACCACATCGCGGATATCGCCTCCCACGTTGTTGCCGGACCGGGCGAGAGGACGAGGTCCTCTGGGTTCACTTCACTTTGCGCGCGCGTGACGATGAGACGGTCTTGCGGTTGCGTGCCGACGTGGAGTGCTCCCCTCTCGAACTCGACGCGGAACTCCCGGCCCAATTCTCGCAGCCAGCTGAGTTCCACGCGGAGTTCAACCTCTGAGGGGCCACCAACCATGCGCGCGCGGAGCGAGACGTCGCGGTCGATTCCGCCGTCGAACAGGACTCGCTGTTCCAGGATTTCGGCCGAAGTTGATTCCGTGAGTTGGAAGGCCAAGTCGATGCCGTGGCAGCCGAGATCCATGAGAATCCCACCGCCAGCGATGGCCGCATTGTCACGGAAATCTGATGATCTGCCTGTGGCCATTGTCCGCGAGCCCTCTCGCACCACAATCCGCTTCACGGCTCCGAATTCCCCAGAGTTCGTCAGCACCCGCAGCTTGCGGAAGGCAGGATGATGGCGGCGCTGGAAACCGCAGATCAACGTGTGGCCGGCGTACGCGGACACGATCGAGCGCGCTTCGTCGCGTGTTCGAGCAAATGGTTTCTCTAGGAAGATGCGGCTGCGCCTTTGGGTCAGTTCTCGGTGGTAGGACTCACGTGCACCTACGGGCGCTGCTAACAGAATGGCATCGACGTCGGGAAGGTCGACGAGATTGCCAGATTCGATGAGAATCGCATCCACCCGGAAGCGGCTCCTGGCTTTGTCAACGCAGGGACGCGCAATGTCTGCGACCCACAGCACGCGCACATCTTTGCGGTTCAACAGCACTGGAAGATGGATATCGAGCACAATTGCGCCGACGCCCACAATGCCGACTGAGTACTTCGCGCCACGGAGGCGAGTCATGATCCGCCGCCTGAATAAGGTCTAGGCTGCTCGCCAGGTTCAGGAGACGGATCTCTGCCGAGCAAGCTTTCCGAGCGCGCCCGCTTGAGGGATGCCCCAAAAGAAAACTCGGTCTCGAACACTCGCCGGCCGTTGTGTCCCAGGCGTACGGCAAGATGGTGGTCCTCGAGAATCCGTCTGACGTGATCGGCGAATGCCTCGGGTTCGTCCGCGACCAGAAGGTCTTCGCCGGGACGGACGGGAAGGCCGTCAATGAGCCTGGATGTTCCGACGACCGGGCGACCGCAGGCGAAGCCCTCAACGAGTTTCAACGGCAGGCCGCCTCGCACATGAATTGGAAACGCAAGCACAGAGCACGAGCGAAGGAAGGCCGCTGAGTCTGGAACTGGACCGAGGACTTCAACTCCGGGAATGGACCTGAAGCGTTTCGCCAGGTCGGTGGGCAACCCGGCGCCCGCCAGCGCCAGGCGAGTCTGTGGCCGGGCGGCGCGCAACGGGGGAAACACCCTGTCTACGAGATAGGTTGCAGCGTCCAGGTTCGGTCGGGAGGAGTAGGTTCCGATGAAACCAACGGGACCTACAACCCGGGTGTTGAGGGGTTCCACTTCGTGTTCGTCAATGGTGTTTCCGGTGACGAACACGCGAGCGGATGGGAGGAGTCGCCGAAACTCAAGGGCCTCTGTGGAAGTTGTCGCCCATATTTCGTCGCACGCGGGCAGAAACAGCCGCTCTTGAGTCCTGCTTGCCGCATGGTTGACGAGCAGGCCGGGAATTCGGGCGGGTGATCCCCGACCGTATGAGAGCAACTTCCGCGTGAGTTGCGACAGGACGTCTACCGCATCACCGATTACGGAAACCCCTTGCTGCGCAATAGCGGGAGCGAGGTGGAGGAGCGACGTGGGGAGCACGACAACGTCGATTCGCGTTTCTCCAACGGCCTCAACGAGCTTCGCACGCGCGCCGGCCAGGTCGTAGGGAATCGAGAAGGGGTAGACCGCCGAGGGGCGTCCGCAGAGCGCGCCGAGGGCCATCCCGGCACGCAGCGCGATACGTTGAGTAACTGGGATGTTCTCGTATTCGTGCCTTGGTCCTGCGTCAACAACGCCGTCGCAGAGGCTGGCAAGCGATTGGATGTCTGACCGATCGGCTGTGGAGAACACGAAGGCATGGCTCTCGCATCCGAGAGCGCGGATGAGACGCAGGTTGGCGACCTGTCGAAGATGGAGGCCCGTTACCGGCGGAACGGGAACGTCGAGCAGAACTGTTAGAACGCGATGGCGGCGTGGTGGAGTCATATGGCGGCAACCAAATAAGGGAAGGTTTCGAACCGCCCAATTGAGACGGCGACATTGCCCTGGCTGCAGTCTGGGGCACGGCTTGGCTTCCGAGCAGAGGCCGACGAGCGCGTGATTCCGCACGAGAGGAAGCGCTCATCACTGTTCGCATGCACAATTGGACTATAGCGTTTTGTCGGACACGCATTTGGTTGCGAGTTGGCGCAGGTTGTCGGACGGACCGGTTAGCGGACCGGCGTACGGTGTCCCACGGCTGGGTGATCGGACACGCGCCCGGACGCAGGAGTAGCCTATACTTCGTTTTTCGTCTGACATTCGGGACCCTTCGTCGAGCCAGTCGAAGATTCGCAAGGAGGATCTTCTGGAAGCTCTTGAGTTGCGGGACTACTTCAGGATCGTCTGGCGCGCGCGCTGGCTGATCCTCGCTTGTACGGTGGTTGCTGCCGGACTCTTCTTCTGGCGGGCCCACACGGCGGATCCGAGTTATCAGGCCACGTCTCGTCTGTTTATCGGCCCGAGGGCCGTCGAGCAAACAGACCTATCGACCGCGATTGAAGAACTGAATTTCTCCCGGGAGTTCATATCCTCCTACGCCGTGCTGCTCCGAAGCCGGACACTGGCGGAGCGGGTCGTTGCGAAGGAACATCTGGATTCGTCTGGGAGTGGACTGGCGGATCGGATTCAAACCCGGGTTGTTCCCGACACTCGGATCATTGAGGTCTCGGTAACCGACAGTAGCGGCCGCAGGGCTGCCGTCCTTGCGAACACTGTTGCTGAGACGTTCGTCGAGATGCAGCAGGAGTTCGGGGGCCGCGCGGCAACCAACGCGACCGTGTTCGAGAAGGCGTTGGAGCCGACGATTCCGCTCAGTCCGCGGCCTCGGCGCGACGGCATTCTGGGCGGCATTCTCGGCGGACTTCTGGGCGTGGCAATCGCGTTCATCCGCTTCCAGTTGGACACACGCGTGCGCAGTCGCGAGGACGTGGAGCGCGCGCTCGCGCCCTTGCCGGTACTTGCGGAAATCCCCGTCGTGCCTGCCGACCAAGCGGGCAGGGTTCTGTTCCTGTCGAAGGATCCGCGTTCGCGACAAGCGGAGGCGTTCCGGAAACTGCGTACCAACGTGCAGTTCCTCTCGGTGGACAAGCCCGTCTACCGCGTCTTGGTTACCAGCCCCTACACCGGCGACGGCAAGAGCACGGTTGCGGCGAACCTCGCGGCGGCCATGGCGGCCGGCGCGCTCAAGACGCTTTTGGTGGACGCGGACTTGCGCCGCCCGACGATTGATCAGTACTTCGATCTGAAGGACAAGCCCGGTCTGACGGACGTGCTGATGGGGACGGCGTCGCCGAGTCAGGCCATCGCGAGGATCTCGCCGTACCTCGGCGTGATGCCGTCGGGACCGTTGCCGCCGAACCCTGCGGAGTTGCTCGCGGGGAGCCGCATGGTCTCGGTTCTGGACGGCCTGGCGTCGGGCACCGACGTGATCGTGTTCGACACGCCGCCCGCGTTGCCGGTGACCGACGCCGCCGCGCTGGCTTCGCGAATGGACGGCGTCATCGTGGTCTTGCGCGCCGGTCGTGTTACGCGCGACCACGCGCGCGACGCGGTCCAGGCGTTTGAGCGGGTCGGCATCCGCGTCCTGGGCATCGTGTTGAACGCCAGCGGGGGCGAGGGTTCAGGTCGAGGCGGCTACTACGGGGACTACTACGGCTACGGCGCTTACAAGAGCGCGGACGTGCCGGAGGTTACCGAACCGATCGCGGTTGAAGCGGCGGGTAACGGACACAGCGCGTCGGTGTCGGTGGACCTGCCCGCGGCCGAGCAGCAGCCTGTTGTAGCGGATTGGGATCGGCCGACCACGTAGGTGCTCGAGTAGCGTGGGGCCGCGCGCGCGCCGCATCATCGGGTGGCCGCCTACGAAGGCGAAGTTATTGCGTCTGGGTGTCGGCGTGGTCACCGTCGGCTGGATCGTCGGTGTCGCGACCAGCGCGACCGCCGCGCGCGCGGCGTACGCGGACGCAACCGCCCGGCTGGGCCCGGCCACGCAGGCCGCCGAGCGCGGAGATCAGGAGGCCCTGGAGCGAGAGCTGACGGCGGCGCGCGCCGCGGTCGGCAATGCTCAAGCGAGTCTGCGTTCGGTCTGGCTGCGACCGCTTGAGGTGATCCCGGTGCTCGGTCGGACGGTTCGCGCGGCACGTATGGTGGGGGAGAGCGCCGTAATGGGGGCCGATGCCGCCCTGGTAGGCACCCGGGCCTTGCGGGGTTTGATCTCCGGCAGTGAGGGCATTTCGCTCGATCACTTCGATCCCAAGGGCTGGGAACCGGCGCGCGCCGGCTTGACGGATGCCGAGCGGCGACTGACCCTGGCGCTGCGACAGGCGGAGAACGCGCCGGGCTCGGGGGTGTTCGGTCCCGTAGCGCGCGCGCGCTCAAAGGCCATTCGCGATCTTCGGCGGTTGAACGAGGCGACCTCGGACGCGGCGGCCGGCGCGCGCCTGGGTGCTCACGTGTTTGCCTCAGGGCGTCCCAGAGCGTTTCTGCTCGTTGTGCAGAACCTGGCGGAGGCCCGCGCTACGGGTGGTCTGGTCGGCGGGTACGCGCTATTGGAAGCCCGCGGCGGCGAGATCCACCTGAAGACGGTTGCCTCGAACGTGCAGATCCCGCCGCTGCCGATCAAGGATTCCATTCCGATGCCCAAGTGGTATCGGAAGCGCTACGACAAGTTCGCTTCGCGCGCGTACTGGTCCAACTCCACGATGGAGCCGGACTTCCGCGTGACGGGGAAGGTTCTGGCCGGGCTCTTTGAGCGACAACATGGCCGGGCGGTGGACGGGGTCATCTCGGTGGACCCGATCGCTCTGCAGGACCTGCTGCGCGCAACCGGACCGATCGCAGGTTCCGACGGCGTTCGACTCGATGGGGACACCTTCGCAAGTTTCTTCATGAACGGCGCGTACGTGAAGTACCCATCTGGAGGGACGAACGGCGACCGGAAGCAGGTGTTTGAGCGACTGGCGGTCGATGTGTGGAAGGCCGCCCTGGAGCATCGGGATGCTGCCGCTTTGTTCCGCGCTTTGGCGGACACCGCACCGCGCAGGCATCTGATGGTGTGGCTTGCGGACGCGAGCGCCGAACGTGACGCGGAGCGCCTGGACATCGCCGGGTCGTTTCGTGCACCGGGATCGTCTATCGGCGTCGTCACGCAGAACGCCTCTGCCAGCAAGATCGAGTACTACCTGCGGCGGGCATTCTCTGTGCGCGCCCAGGTGCGCGCGGCGGAGGTGTCGTGGCGCGCGCGGATCAAACTGACGAACCACGCGCCGTCCGGCGGGTTGCCGAACGTGATTCTGGGTCCCGACATGGCCACTAGCCCGGGCGCTCCGCCGGGACAAAACCACGCCTACGTCAGCGTCTATGTTTCCCCGACCGCGCGCGTTCGCAGGTTTGTCTTCGCGGGAAAGCCCGTCGACTACACGGTCGAGCACGTGCCCGGCGCTACGGTGATCTCGGCGTTCGTAGATATTCCACCTCGGTCGTCCCGGATTGCGGACGTGTGGTGGACTGAGCCGCGCACGGCCGATTCCATTTCGCTGACCGTGATGCGGCAGCCCACGGTTGCCCCCGACCGGCTCTCGGTGGAGTTCACCGACGCCACCGCAGGCAATCTCAAATGCGTCGGCTCCTTGCCCGCCGTGGGTGCTTGCAAATGGGCGGGCTTGCTGGATGGGCCGCTGGAGTTCCACGCATCGCAGGCGAAGTCGTGGTGGCGTTTCTGAGCGCACGGCGGCCTGCAATCTGGAGGGTTCTATCGGCGTGGGGGCCGGTGGCAGTCATGGCGGGCGCGATCTTCTTTGGATCGTCGCGCAATTGGCAGGGTCCGGCCGGGGGCGCTGCCGAAGTGGTCCTGGCGAAAACGGTTCACGTCATCGAGTACGCGCTGCTGTGCGCGCTGGTTCGGCGCGCGCTATTGAAGTCCGGCGCGCGCCACGTTGCCGTGCCGGCATTTGTGTTGACCGTGGCGTATGCGGCGTCCGACGAGATCCACCAGATGTTCACTCCCGGCCGCACGCCCAGTCCGATCGACCTAATCCCGGATGCGATCGGGGCGTTGTTGGCCGTGTTCATCGCCCAACGGGTGTCGCGTCGCGCCTTAGGAAAGCTCGCCGTTCGCCCGTGACCGGTCGTCCAGGAAGGCAATGATCCGGTCGGCGATCCGTAGTGCCGCGCGTCCGTCTCCGTAAGGGTTCTCCAGCGACACGTGGCGTTGATACTCAACCGGATCGGAAAGGATGCTCCGCACGGCACCGGTGATGGTGGAGCGATCTCGCCCGACGAGCGTGGACGTTCCGGTCGCCAATCCCTCGCCACGCTCAGTGACATCTCGCATGACCAGCACAGGCTTTTGCAGCGCGGCGGCCTCTTCTTGGATTCCGCCGGAGTCGGTCAGCAGAAGGTCGGCCCGCTTCATCAGGTGCACGAATGAGGTGTACGGCACGGGCTCGATGATTTGCACATTTCCCAGACTGCGCATTGCCGGACCGAAGGCCTCACGAACGCGAGGGTTCGGGTGGATCGGGAAGACGAAAAGGACGTCCGGGCTTGTTTCGGCGAGTTCGGTGACTGCGGCCCCGATCTCTTCCATAGGGACACCCCAAGACTCGCGCCGGTGGGCGGTGATGACGACGAGCCGCCGGGAGTCCGCGAGGATCGGTGCAAGAGCAGCGCCTGGCCCCGGCCCTTGCTCGAGCATCCACAAGAGCGCGTCGATCACCGTGTTGCCGGTGACAGAGATCAACTCGTCGGCGACGCCCTCTCGCAGCAAGTTGGCGCGGCTCTCGGTCGTCGGCGCGAAGTGAAGCGACGACAAAGCGGTGGCGAGCCGCCGGTTCATCTCCTCGGGGAATGGCAGGTCTGGAATGTGGGTTCGCAGCCCTGCTTCAACGTGGGCGAATGGAACGCGGTGGTAGAAGGCGGCGAGCGCCGTTACGAACACGGTGGTCGTGTCGCCTTGCCCGATCACCATGTCGGGTTGCTCGCCGGAAATCGTTCGTCCGATCGGGGGAAGGGCGCGCGCCGTCAGATCGTCCAGAGTTTGGCCGGGCGAGATCACCTCGAGTCGGTGCTTCGAAGCGATTGAGAAGGCATCCATGGTTTCGTCCAGCATTGCGCCGTGCTGGCCGACGTTGAGTGTCACAACATCGACGCCGGCGCGCGCGCGCAACTCGTGGATGACGGGCGCCAGCTTGATGCCCTCTGGCCGCGTTCCGTAGGAAACAAGGATCTTCGGCATCCGTCGCAGGCTACCAGCGCGGCGGCAGTGAGGTGAACCGGGGAAAGCAAACGGGGCAGGCGCGATGCCTGCCCCGTGCTTGGCTGGGTGGCTAGGAGGCGTAAACGCGCGCGCGTACCCCGAGAAGGAGAGTTGCTTGCGGCAAGTCCTTCTGCGCGCACAGCGCATAGAACTTGTGTACTCCCAGACTCGTAGCCCGCGGGATGGCCATGCGCTGCGAGAACGATCCCGTCGACAGCGTCTGCTTGGTGAGCAGAACCCTACCGTCGATGCGAAGGCGTACTGAGGAGTTGGGCACGCAGCCTGTACCGCGCATGTAGATGAAGTGCCCACGCACCGCCCGACCGAAGATGCGAAGGGCGTGGTGCACGTAAATGTCGGACTCGACGGATGCGGTGCTTCCGGGCGGGTAGGTGTTGTCGCACGCAACGATGAAGGTGTGCCGAGCGGCCGATGCGAAGACGGGAATGCGCACAGTGGTTCGGAAGTCGCCGGACTCGTCCGTCGTCGTTTGGCGGAGCAGAATGGATCCGATGCCCACGACCACGTCACCGTTCGGTGTGCAGCCGCCGCCGGTGACGAGGAGAACTTGACCCGCGGAAGGCGTCGAGTCGGAGAGCCCAAAGCTGAGCGCATGCGCGCTCATTGGGGTTAACCCCACCAGCGCCATCGATAGTGCGGCTACCGGCAGAACGCGGAACAACTTTCTCATACCGACCCTCCCTCTCGTTCGTGGGCTTCGGATTGAGGTCGCCTCGACCGTCGCCTTGCGCCGGACCGAGGGATTCCGAAACTTTTCCACACTTCGTATACACTCTTTCCGTTGATTGATCCAGTGTTTCGCGCTGAAAAGCCATATTGTGAGCACAAATGCACTCGAGTCGGCGGCCCGATATGTCCGTGTTGGTGATCCAACACCTCGATCCTGAGGGGCCTCATTCGATTGCGCATGCACTTAGAGCGGCCAGCGTGCGCTGGATGTTACATAGGGCCGATTGGGAGTCGGGACCGCTGCCGCGCGCGCGCGACCTCGCGGGTCTCGTCGTGATGGGCGGTCCGGCCTCGGCGTATTCCGACGAGAACTTCCCCACACGCGCGGCCGAATTGAGTCTGATTGCTGAATGTCTTCGCGCCGAGGTCCCGATTCTGGGTGTGTGTCTGGGTGCGCAATTGCTGGCGGCCGCCGCCGGCGCGCGACGCGATCCTCGGGCGCTTCGCTGCGCTGTGCTCGACGGCCGGTTGAGCCCGCGCACTCGCGCCCCGTATGATCGAGGTGCCGGTCCCAACAAAGGGAGGGGTCATGGGCGAAGAAGAAGTCCCAAAGAAGAAGGGTAAGAAGAAGAAGTGCTTCGCGATGTTGCTGGCCGCGGCAGGTGCCGCGACGGTGATCCTCAAGAGGCGCAAGGCCGCGGAGGAAGAGTCCGGTTGGGAAGAGGCGAAGCCGATTTCCTAAGGACGCGAATCAGGCTTCCGAAGCGCGCGGGTCGCACCGCGCGCTTCGTGGTATAAGCGGTCGGCGCGCACCGCGTACAATTCAAGCGACCGGGGACGTAGCTCAGTTGGTAGAGCATCGGCTTTGCAAGCCGGGGGTCGTGGGTTCGAGTCCCATCGTCTCCACCAGATTCGCGTCCACGTCCTCTTATCCGAAACACCTCGCCGCTCACCCATCCTTAGATGGTCTGCCGTGCTTCATCGCTTCGCGCGCGAGTCCGAGTCTCGAGCACTTCGAAAGCTGAGAGCGTGGCCGCGGTGTCATCAGCGAAGGGGTGCCGACCACGTCTCTATGTCGCGCGCGACCTGGTCTGCCGTGGCCTGGGGCACGCCGGACTCGCCTGCGTAGGTGGGCCACTTGCCGACGGCTTCGAGCACCTGCCCCACGATGTCCGTCGCATAGGGAACGCTGAATCGATCGCCGACCTCGGCCACGTCCGCTTTCGTGATTCCGGTAGAACGTCCGTTGACGGACATCAGGTGCTGGCGGGTCCACTTACTCGAAGGGGCGTGCGCATGCGTGACGTCGTACGCCGGGGACAAGGCCCACTCACCATCGCGTGGTAGCAAGAAGGTGAAGTTCTTCGTGTGATCGTCACAATTGGCCGCCGCGATGTTGAACACCATCCGCCGAAACGCCTCCGCGCGAGTGTCCGGACCCAATCCCAGTTGCTCGATCTGAAGGAAGAGCTGCGCGTAATCGTGAGCGCCGATCCGTCGAAAGTCGAGTTGGCCAAGGGCACACAGGGTTTGCGCGTGCACCTTGTCGCCCTCGGGGGTGCGGTCGAAGCGGCGCGTCATGAAGTGGGCGCGTCCGCCCTCCTCGAGCAAGCGGCACTCGCTCATCTCGATGCCGGCGACCGTGGCCATAAGGTGGTAGCCGTACTCGATCCGACCGAAGTTTCCAGACGCGCCGAGGTCGAAGTCGGCGCCCATCCCATCAAGCTTCAAGATCCAGTGTTCGAAACCGGGATCGGCGGCCACCTGCCCGGATCGCAGTTCGCCTGTCTCAGGATTCAGTGCGACGACTGCCTTCGCCCTGGCTCCGCCTGCGGACGTGCCGACAGCGATCAGATGCGAGATCGCATCGGCCATGCCTTCCTCGGATCGGATGTGTCCGCTGAGCGCGCTGCGCGCCGCCACGACGAGTTCCGACAAGTCGATCGCCGTCGCCTTGCGGGTCCGCGGTCCGCGGATCGGATGGAACTCGAGGGCGCCGATCCCGCGTGTTCCGAGGTATGCCAGACGGTCTAGAGGTGTGATCTGAGCAGGCTGCACACCCTCGTTCGCGAGGTACGCCGTGGTGAGAGCGTTCCCGAAGTCGTCCGGCAAGGAGTCGGCAACCATCGAGGGCAGCCGGTGGTACGTGTCGGGCGGCAAGGTCGGGAAGATGAATGGCCCCTTGGCTCGCGCTGCCGGCATCGTGGTGGGCGCAAGTTCAACGCCTGAACCGAGCCACGCAGGCGCATACTCAAACGCGTAGAACCCGGACCGGTCGTCGAGCGCTAGCGCGCCAACCCGTGAGCCCCAGCAGCGAACCTCGACAAGCCCGACCGGCTCGTACGCCATCAGGGCGCTGGACTCGAACGGAGGTCGCTTGCCCGTACCCGCACGCGCTTGCGAGGCGTCTTCTGCTTGGCCCGCAGCATCTGCATCGGGGAGACAGTCACCGCCGGTGCCAGAGTCTCGATCCAATCCGTGCGTCCAAGGGCCCGGACCACAGCGACCAGCGTCTTGAGGGAGGAACCCTTGCCTCGTTCGATGTTGGAGAGCGCTCCGATAGACACGTCCGCCAGCCCCGCGAGCCGCGCCTGGTCGAGATCTGCGGCTATCCGTGCTGCCCGGAGCTGCTCGCCGAGGATCACCTCCAACTCACCGATCGTCACGTAGCTGCGGTTCACTTCTATGTTCCTCCAGGATAGTTGTTGTACTCTCAACAACTCTCAGAATACTACTGATTAGACGGAGGAACAAGTATTACCGTGGAATCCCTAGACATCTGTGAGTAGAATGCTTCTGATGGTCTAACGCGTAAGATTCTACTGCGTAAGAGACCAGTCGCTTCCAGAAGACGCGGCGCGGCCCCCTCTGTCGGGGCTTGGCGCGTACCCGTCGTCGTGGACAAATCGGACGCCCCAACATCGCTGTGATCACGCAGCACCGCCATCTACCAGCGCTTTCAGCGCCTCGAAATGTTTTGAATAGTGTCCGCTCACCTCCACCGCACCGCGGCTCGCGGCTCGGTCCGGCGTTGCAGGACGCGCTACTGGGTGACGCCGTTCGGACCCGTCGATGTCGATCAAGGGCTGACCGGGTCTGCGATCGAATCGAATCTGATCGACGCGACAATCTCGCTCGCGAGTCGCTTGTCCTCTTCTGACGCTTTGGGTCCAAACCACACGAGGACGCTGAACCCACTCTCGCCATGCGCGGTCACGGGGATGACGATTGCCGGTGGGGCGGCATAAGTGCCTGCGCCACGCGTGGGTGCAGAAGGCGCGGTTCCGTCGATCGTGAGGGGGAAGTCGGTATCCGGCGGGGGCGTCGCCCGGGGTGCCGGACCTCCCGCGGAATGCTGAAACTGAACGGCAACCAAGTTGTCTGGCGCGTCCGTGAAATCCCAGGCCGTAGTCCCGGCTGTTGCGCCGCCCGGGTGCGTGAACTCATGGTCTACGTTGCTGAGGACAACACCTCGCACCCAGATCCTGCTCAGCATGTTGAAGGGTTGCGCGTGCCAGTTCGTCGGATACCGCAAGCTCCAGCGGAACTCGGTGTCGTAGTAGTTTCCCGGAGCCGAGTCGCGGTACGCGATCGACTCGACCATCCGCTTCGCCGCCTCGCGCTGAGCATCGGTGGCTTCGTCGCCGATCCACACGCGCACGGAGTACTTCGAATCCGCGTTGTGAATGACGCGCTTGAACAAAGGGGTGGGAGCGCCGTAGCTCGAGTCCGTGGGGACGGGGGTTTCCTTGAGATCGTCAAACGACAACGGAAGGCGCGTGTCCGGTTCGTTCGTTGACCTCGGTCCTGTGCCGTCGTAACCGAAGTTCACCACTACCACGTCCGTCGGCGTTCCTCTGAAGTCCCATGCGCTGGTGCGTGAGTTTGGACCGAGATCCGGATGCTGAAGATCGCGGTCCAGGTTCGAGATAAGCACGCCGCGGTGCGCGTCTTCGAAGTCGTCCCCATAATCCTTTTGGACATGCCAGCCGTCCGGATACTCGATGCTCCAGCCGCGCTCAGGGTCTACGTAGGTCCGCCATCCGCTCGAAAGCGGCCCAGGTTCTCCCACCGAAGGGCGGACGAAGCTCGGCTTGGTAATCCTGGTGAGATATGTCCCTGCGCCGATCCCTCCCGCGATGAGGCCGAGAACCAGCAGGGACGTTCCGAGCATGCGGTGCATCCGTGACTTGCGCGCGCGCTCACGAAAGCGAAGAAGGGCCGCCGCCGCGTCGGGAGTTCCGCCGGTCCTTCGCAGGTCACGGAGTCTCTCATCTAGAGACATCGCTGGCCTCCGGTTCGCCGAGGATCCTGCACAATCGCTTGCGGGCCCGGTGCAGATGGACCCGAACCGTCGACTCCGCGCAGGCCAGGATTCCTGCCACCTCCGCGACGGGTCTGTCCTCGACCAGACAAAGGATCGCTGCTGCGCGCTGTTGTGCCGGCAACGCCCTCAATGCGTGTGCGATTTCTGGGTCATTGAACTGGGGTTGAACTCCTTGCTCCTCGGGCATGACCTCGCGGATCCGGCGTCGGTCGCGTTTCGCATTCAGCGCGAGGTTGAAGCCAACTCGTCGAATCCACAGAGCAGGCTGGTCATAGGAGGCCACCTTGCTCCAGTGCCGAAGCGCGCGGAGGAACGTTTCCTGCGCGAGATCCTCGGCGGAGGCAAAGTCGCCAACCATCAGATACAGCGTTCCAACGAGCCGGGGATATTCGGACAAGAACACGAGGGACAGATCGGCGGGTACGCCGTCGCGCACGTTCACCTCCCAGCCCTGTAACACCCGGTGGACACCTCCGGTGTTTACACCCTTGCTCGCGTTCTGAGGCCCAAGAGGGCCGCAGATGAATGAGGCACCGGGCATGTGCCGCTCGCGTCCACGTCCTTTGGCCGAGGGCCGGCGGGACTGAACCGAACGCCGGCCGGCCTTAGCAAGCCGTTGATGCGTGCTTGAGTCGAGCGATCGGAACGGTCTCAACCGCTCGTCCTCCCTGGTGGACGACGACTAGTTCCCCCCGAAACTCGTGGTTCGAGAGTCGTCCACTCAGGACCACAGCCCGATCTTCCAGACACATTTGCCGGGTAGGACGCGATCAACAGGGTGACGACGTTCGAACCGCGCAACGAGTTCCTCCCCGCGACCGTGGCCCTGTCGTACCCACCGTGTAGAGTCCAGCGGTGACGAGGAAGGGGACTCGAGATGGCGGAAAAGGGGCGCGGGCCGGGCGTTACGGGAAAGAACGAGATTAGACCCACGGCGGATGCGGTGATTTCCAAGTTGGTGGAGCTTTCCAGAGGGGTCCCGTCCCCATCAGATGCGAAGGGCGACTCGAAGCTTGCAAGGGCGGCGCGAACCGCTGATCGGCGCTGAGTTCGCGGTATGGCGGGCGATCCAGTCTTAGCGCTGATATTCGACTTTGACGACACTCTTGTCCCCGACACAACGACGCTGTTCTTGAAAAGCCGCGGTATCGACGCTGATGCGTTCTGGACTGAACACGTCGCGCCGCTCGTCGCACAGGGTTATGACGCCACCCTTGCATGGCTGAAGTGTTTTCTCGCTCTCGTTGGTGAAGGGCGACCCCTAGGTCTGCTTACAAACGCGGATCTGACTGCGTTCGGGGCAGGATTGAATGATCGCGCGTATTCGGGGCTGCCCGCCTTCTTTGACGAAATCCATGGAACTGCGTCGGGAATCCTGCCGAATGCTCGAGTTGAGTTCTACGTCATTTCCGGCGGGTTGCGGGCGTTGATCGATGGGGTTCCATTTGTTCAAGAGCATTTTCGCCACGTATACGCCTGCGAACTGGACGAAGAGGCTGGGGTACTTCGGCATATCAAGCGGGCGGTCACTTTCACGGAAAAGACGCGATACGTTTTCGAGATCAACAAGGGAATCGCGCCCGAGCAGTCTGCAAAGAATCCTTACTTGGTGAACAAAGACGTGAAGAAAGATGCGCGCCGAGTTCCTTTTGCAAACATGTTCTACACGGGGGACGGCCTCACGGATGTCCCTTGCATCTCGCTTATCGATCCGCCAGGCCATGCCTTCGGAGTTCTGTCTCAGGAGGACGAGAGCAAGGCAAAGCGCGCGTTCTTGGAACTGCTCGAACCCAAGAGGGTGCGCGGTACGTACTTCCCGGAATTCGAGCGCGACAAGAGCCTCGGGAGGATCTTGCATCTTGCAGTCGGGGCGCGCTGCGCTGAGATCGTTTCACGCGGGGAGTGACTGAGTGTCCCGCTCCGATGCTGCATGGCGAGCGATGATTCCGCGGCGCATGAAGTGACGACCCGAGCCAAGGTTCATGGAGCGATCGGAACGGACCTCCCGCCTCATCTTCCCTGGTAAACCGACTGCAACTCCCTTCGAAATCCGTGGTTCGAGAGTCGTCCACTCAGGACCACGAGAAGCACATCGTTGTAGTTTCCGCTTCCACCTTCCTTCGTAGCGCCTTGCGCCGCGCGTCATCGCTCCGTACAATGTGCCGGTACGGGACTTTGTACGGAGGAGGCGCCGATGGCGACCAAGACCGAGCGGGTAGAAGCGCGTCTATCTTCGCAGGAACGAAAGCTGATTGAACGAGCGGCCGCGTTCGAGGGTCAGTCGTTGTCTTCCTTCATGGTGGCAGCAGCGACCGAGAGGGCCGAGCAAGTGATCTCGGCCCAGACCACCACCATGCTTCCAGCCGACTACTTCGATCGGCTCCTCGCCGCCATCGACCGCGCTGAGGATGCACCGCGCCTGACGGTAGCCGCGAAGAAGGCACGGCAACATGGACGCATCCGGTGACCTACCGCGTCGAGGCGCTGCGCGACGATCATGATCCCGCGGGTTTCGAGTGCGGGAACGCGTCTCTGACGGATTGGCTCAAGACTCATGCCCGCCTTGCCAAGGGGCAGGGCACGCGCACATACGTCCTCATCGACCAGGCAGCGGCGACCGTGGCGGGATACTTCGCGATCGCCCCGCATCTTGTCGCCCGGGAGGACGTTCCTCGCGGCCTCGGCGGCGGTGCTCCGAGGCATGTCCCGGCCATCTTGCTTGCCAAGTTGGCGCTCGACCGTCGGTTGCAGGGACATGGACTGGGGAGCGAACTGCTCGTGAGGGCTCTCGAAACCATCTTGGAGGCGGCCCGGATTGCGGGTGGCAAGCTCGTCGTGGTTGATGCCATCGATGAGAGGGCAGTGAGGTTTTACGAACATCACGATTTCGAGCGATCGTCACTCGAGCCGTCTCGGCTGTTCATGAAGCTGAGTACGGTCGCGAAGGCTCTCGGCAGCCCATGGCCGTGACGGCGGACCCACCCGGGCGCAGGCCCCTGCGCAGGGGAATCCGGTTCGCACATCGTCCCGCCACCTCCACCAGATTGTGTCGTGTGGGGCTCCAAGATGATCGAGTGAGATCGCTCGTGTTGGGGCGGCCTGGGATAACCCGCCGGCGCGTCGCGCCTCTGCGATCCGCCTCCCGAGCGCACTGGAGGATCGCCGTCCAGTCTGCTGCCCCATGACATGTGCACCCCCCGATGGTGCCGCGCGACCCTGCCGGGTTCTTCGCCGGTGTCGTAGGCTGGCGACGCTCGAGACGGGCGCCAGGCGCGGGGAGGGACAGGCGATGTTCGACTTTCTGTTGACGGATTCGCAGCAATCGCTGCGGGATGAGGTGCGCGACTTCGTCGCATGGGTGCCGCGCGACCTGATCTTGGACATGGACCAGGAGAAGGTCCTGTTCCCCGTGGAGTTCTTGCAGGAGGCCGGTCGCCGGGGGCTGCTCGGGAGCCGATACCCCAAGCGCTGGGGCGGCCGCGACACCGACTGGGTGACCACGTGCATGGCCGCGGAGGAAGTCGGCACGCTCGGGCTGATCTTTGGGTGCTTGTTCGGCGTCGGCTCGGAAGTTGTCGGAGAAGGGCTCTTTCGCCACGGCACCGACGCGCAGCGCGACAAGTATCTGGCGCCCATGATCGCAGGCACCAAGGTCGGCGCGGAGTGTCTGACCGAGCCGCGCGGTGGGTCGGATCTGTTCGGCGCGACGACGACCGCTGAGGATCGCGGCGACCACTACGTGCTCAACGGTCAGAAGCGCTTCATCGTGGGCGCCGAGGGGGCCGATCACTTCTTGGTCTATGCGCGCACCGACAACCGTCCCGACACTCACGCGCACAAGCGACTTACGACGCTGATGGTGGAACGCGGTCCCGGCGTCGATGTGCAATACCTGTACGGACTACTCGGGTGTCGCGGTGGCGGAACCGGTCGTCTGGTGTTTCGGGACGTGAAGGTCCCGAAGGAGAACGTCCTGGGTGAGCCCGGCGGGGCATACGCGGTGTACGAGAGCATCATGATTCCCGAGCGTCTGGCGACGGCGGCAATGACGCTGGGTGCCGCGCGCCCGGCGCTGGACATCGCGACGGCATACACGACTCGGCGCAAGGCCTTCGGACGCCCGATCAGTCAGTTCCAAGGCGTCAGCTTCCAAATCGCCGAGGCAGTCATGCTCTTGGATGCTGCGCGCGCGCTTGTCTACACGACGGCGCGCGCAGTCGATTCGGGCCAGGATCCGGCGCGCGCGCGCCGCATGGCGAGCGAGACGAAGAAGTTCGCAACCGAGACCGCGCAAAAGGTCGTGCACACCGCGATGCAAGTGGTCGGCGGGATCGGCTACACGAACGTGTTCCCGCTGGAGCGGATGTATCGCGACATGCGGCTGGCCTCGATCTGGACCGGCACGAACGAGATCATGTCCACGATCATCGGCCACGAGTGGTATCGCGAGTCGGGCGCGGCTCCGGCGTTGCGCGACTACGAAGCCGATGCTGTCAACGCCGACGCTGCCGACGAGAAGGTCTACGAGTAGGGCGCTTTGTCGTCCGGCCCGAGGAGGAGGGTTCGTTCGTCGTGCACCGCGCGCAACGCGGGGTGCCGGTGGTTGTGGTGTCCTACCCACGGGGTCCCGAATCGGCGTCGTTGCCCCCGCGTGGTTGAGTCAGCGGACATGGCCTGCCTCCTGCGTTTGTGTCTTGTGCGATCGTCGAGCACGCGGCGCGCGCCGCAGGCGCGCGCCGTACAGCATCACGGCGATCATCGCGGCAGTTACCGCGAACATCACGATCGTCATCGCCGCCGCATAACCGAAGCGAAGGAACTCGAACGCGTTTTGGTACGTGTACAGCGGCAGAAACGTCGTTGCGTAGTTCGGGCCCCCTTCGGTAAGAACGAGTGCCGGCACGAACGTGGATTGCAGGCCGAACACGACGTCGCGGGCCGCCAGCAGCACCAGGACGGGTGTCAGCAGCGGCAGCGTTAGACGTCGGAACGTGTGCCATGCCGAGGACCCTTCGACGAGGGCCGCCTCGTACAGTTCGCGCGGGATTTGGTTGCGCACCGCGGCGACAACGACGATCGCCTCGGCGACCTGGAACAGGCTGATGATGACGACCGACGTGCGCGCGCCCCACGGGCCGAGTAGCCACTCGGTTCCCGGCAACCCGATCGATCGCAGTCCCGCGGCGAGCGGTCCGTACAGCGGATTGAACACCCACATCCACAGCAGGGCGTAGGCGACGTCGGGGACGAAGGTCGGGGCGACGACCGCGGTGCGCGCGGCGCCGACTCCCGCGCGACGGGGGGCGACGAGTAACCCCACTCCAAGCGCGACGGCCAGACGCGCCGGGACTGCCAGCCCGGCGAAGATCAGCGAGTTGCGAAGTGAAGTCCAAAACAACACGTCGTGCGACATGCGCCGGAAGTTCTCGAAGCCGGCCGCGCGCGGCATCGAAAGCCCGTCGTAGTGAGTGAAGGCCAGCACGAGGGTAAACAAGGCTGGAACGACGACGAGCGCGCCGGCACCTGCGAGCGCCGGTGCGATGAACCACGCGAGGCCGGCCGATCGCGATGTGCGCCCCATCAGCTCTTTGGGGTCAGCGCGCGCTCGGTGTCCGGATCGAAAAGGTGCACGCGGTTCGGGTCGAGCCAGGCCTGCACGTTGCTGCCCGGCGCCGGACGAAACGACGGCTCCACTCGCGCAACCAGGGTGTGTTCTCCGGCCGACAGCGTCAGGAACACTTGATCGCCGGCGGATTCAACGAGATCGACGCAGGCCTGGAAGGTCTGCGCGCCGTCCGGGCGTCCCGACCATCGCGACCCTTCGACGTGTACGTGCTCGGGGCGAATCCCTGCGAGTACGTCTGTCGGGGCGACGGCGCGAGCGAGGGCGGCTCGCACCGGTTCTGCCAGCAGCGTGGAGCCGGACGCGCGCGCGCGCAGCACGTTCATCGCAGGGCTTCCGATGAAGCGGGCAACGAACAGCGTCGCCGGGCGCTCGTAGATCTCTTGCGGTGAGCCGACCTGTTCGAGCGATCCGTCGTGAAGCACGCCGATGCGATGCCCCATGCCGAGCGCTTCGATCTGGTCGTGCGTGACGTACACGGTCGTGGTGCCGAAGCGCGATTGCAGTCGCACGATTTCGGCGCGCGTTTGCGCGCGCAGCGGCGTGTCGAGGTTCGACAAGGGTTCGTCCATCAGCAACACATCGGGGTTGCGTGCCAGGGCGCGCGCGAGCGCCACGCGCTGACGTTCCCCGCCCGAGAGATTCGCCGGCACTCGGTCGAGCAGTGCGGCTATGTCCAAGGCTTCGGCGACCGACGCGACGGCGCGCGCGATATCGGCGTCGGGGATGCGGCGCGCGCGCAGCCCGAACGCGATGTTCTCGCGAACGTCCATGTGGGGGAACAGCGCGTAGCTTTGAAACACCATCCCGACGTTGCGCGCGCGCGCGTCCAGGCGTGTAACGTCGCGGTCGCCGATTTGGATCTCGCCGGCGTTCGGCCGCTCCAAGCCGGCAATCAGTCGCAGGATGGTCGACTTGCCGCTCCCGGAAGGTCCGACGAGGACGAACAGCTCGCCGTCGGGGATCTCAAGGGTGAGATCACCGACGACCGGCGTCACGCCGTAGGACTTGGCGACTTGGCGAAGCGAGAGCGTTGCCATTAGTCCGGCTTGGGTTGCAGAAGATCCAGGGTGGCGACGTCGATCTCGAGCCCGAGGAACTCCGGAGGTTCGGTCGCGTAGAACCACTCCTCGATGACGGGGTCGGCCTTGGATTCGATCTCGTGCCACACCGCGATGTTGGGGGACCGCCGCATGACGGGGATCTGGTCGAGGAAAGCTCGCGCGGAGGCCGGAGGCTGCGACGGGTCGAGGAACGCCTCGCTCTCGGCGACGGCACGCAGCGACGGAACAGTCCGTCCCGTCCGTGCCATGATTGTTGCGCCTTGAATGCCGAGCGCGAAGCGCACGAACGCGAAGGCGGCGTCCTGGTGGTCGGATGCACGAGCCATGCAATACGCGTCGGAGTGCAGCATCACCGCCGCGCGCCGAACCTTGGGATGCACAGGGAGGGGAGCGACATCCCACTCCAGTCCTTTCACTTGACGCAGAGCCGTCGTTGCGCGCCGGCTGTCGATCATCATCGCGAGCTTGCCGTTGGCGAAGCGCGACTCGATGTCTTCGGACTCGACCTCGGCGAGCGTCGGCATCACGCGGTCGCCGTGCTGAAGGTTGGCAAGGAACTTCAGCGCTTCCAGCGCCGGGGGATCGAGCAGACTCATCTGCGTCGGATGTTCGAGGTCGTCCACGATCTCGCCGCCGGCTTGCCAGACGAATGGTGCGACGCGGTTCAGGTTCGGTTCGAACCCGAGCCCGTGCTCGTCCACGCGGCCGTCGTTGTTGGTGTCGGCCGTGAGAACTTGCGCTTTCTCGCGCATTTCGTCCCAGTCCCACCCCGGTGAAGGCGGCGCAATCCCCTCTCGCGCGAATAGCGCGGTGTTGTAGTACACGACCGGCGTCGAGATGTTCTGCGGCAGGCACACGACGCGCCCCGAGAAGCGGAACGCGTCTACGGCCGGGGGGTAGAACTCGGCGAGACCCGGTCGCATCTGCTTGGTCAGCAAGTCGCCCAGCGGCTCGAGGACTCCCTTGGCGGCGAATTGGCCGAACCGGCGGTAGTTCAGAAGGAAAAGATCCGGCGGGTTGCCGGCGGTGAAGCCTGTTGCCAGTTTTGCCATGTGGTCCTTCTGGCTACCGACAACGACGAGTTGCACTCGGGTGCCGGCGTGGTCCTTCTCGAAGGCTGAAATCAGCGTGCGGTAAGCCTCGGCTTCTTGGGGATCGCCGAATATTTGCAGCCGAACCGATTCGGTCCGGGTCGACGAACATGCGGCGAGGATCGCCGCCAGCGCGAGTACCGCGACATGGCGGGCTAGCTTCCGATCCATGATCCTCCTCGGCGTGGAGCGATCGCGCGCAACGCAAGCGAGAGGGCGGCCAGAGCGGGCAGCGTCACCAGGGTTGCGCCGGCCAGCACGACCGGCCAGTTAGTCGGGCCGAGTTGTTCCAGCGAGCGCAGCATCAGCGGCGCAGTGTAGAGGTGCTCGGAGTTCAGGTACAGAAGTGGGTCGATGAAGTTGCCCCACGACAGCGAGAATGCGAGCAACCCCACCGCCGCCGTTGTCGAGCGAACCATCGGCATTGCCACTCGCCTCCATACTCGGGCGTGCGACGCGCCCTCCAGAAGCGCCGCGTCGAAGATGTCGGACGGAATCCGGCGGAAGGCCAACCAGAACAGCAGAACGAAGAGCGGGCTGCCGCCCATGAGCGCCGGGGCGATGAGTGGGATCCAAGTGTCGGTGACGCCGAGGCCGCTGAAGATCGCGAACCGCCCAAGCCACAGTGCGCTTACAGGGACGAGCAACAGGCCCAGTTGCACACCGAGGCCGAGTCCGCGGGCCCGTCGTCCGGCGCGCGCGATTGCGTACCCGGCCAGGGCTGCGATGCCGACGGCGAGCGGGACCGCGATCGCGGCGATTGCCAGGGAGTTCGCCAGCGCGCGCGCCAAAGGGACGAGCGAGAACGCCGAGCGATAGCCGTCGAGCGATGCGGTGGCCGGAAGAATCTCAATCCCGCGCGGTGGAGGGAGCCCCTCGCCGCGGAATGAACCTGCGATAGCGACTGCCAGCGGGAGCAGAAATGCCACGGAGACCGCCAGCGCCGTTGCCGGCCACGCGAGCCTGCGCAGCCGGCTCACTACAGCTCGAAGGGGTGCATCGGCGAAAGGACTGCGCCTTCGATCGGCGCAATTGCTTTTACGAGGCGTTCACCGTCACCGCCGGTGCCGACGACGAACCCGAAGTGGTACGGCACTGCGAGCTTGGGGCGGATCTGTTTGATTGCGCCGGCAGCCTCGTCGACGTCCATTGTGTACGTTCCACCGATCGGCACGAACGCAACGTCGGCTCTGACCTCGTCCAACTCCGGGGTGTGGTCGGTGTCTCCGGCGAAGTAGTAGCGGTGCGCGCCGAGCGGCACAAGGTACCCGACCCAGTTGTTGTCGCGTGGGTGGAAGTCGAGGCGATCGGGTTTGACGTTGTAAGCGGCAACCGTCTCAATCTGAAGCCCGGCTGCCTCGAGTTTCTCGCCCGGCCTGACGGCGCGCACGTCTCCACGCGTCAGTTGCGCGGCGATGTCGTGTGGGGCGACGACGACGGTCCCGTCTGTTGTGATCTTCGCGAGATCGACTTCGGACAGGTGGTCGAAGTGCGCGTGCGTGAGCAGGATCAGGTCGGCCGGGGGCTGGCCGTCGGTAATCCCCCAGGGGTCGATGTAGACGGTCGGGCTGCCACGCCACAACAGCGATGACTGCTTGAACCACGTGAATGCGTCGAGCACGGGAGATCCCTCCTTCCGAGCCGCGTCGCGCGGCAGGGCACTGCCGTTCCAGCGTATCGACGCACAAAGTCTACCGGCGCGCGCGTCCTAGTCGGAACTCCCGGCGGCGACCAGGGTCACCTCGACGGCTTTGAATGAGGCCCAGACGTGGACGCCCTCGGTGAGTCCGAGGCGCGTCACCGACCCCGGTGTGATCTCTGCGACGACGCCGGGGTGGGAGCCGATGCGCACGCGCGCGCGGTCTGCCGAGACGGTGATCGACTCGATCGGTCCCTCCAACACGTTGCGCGCGGAGCCTTCCGGGCGCGCGCGGAACAGCGAAACGTCGGTGGGGCGCACCAGCGCGAGTACGTCGTCCAGCGTCTCGGGCTCGGGCAGCGCGACGAACAAGATGCCGTCTGCGGTGTCGAGCCTGCCGACCCCGGCGTCGGCTGGAACTAGTCGTCCGCGGAATAGGTTCACCCCGACGAGTTCGGCGGCATAGGAAGTCGTGGGGGCACGGCGGATGTCCTCAGGGGTCCCGCGCTGGGTCACGCGGCCGTCCTCGATCAACACCAATTCGTCTGCGAGCGTCATGGCTTCGAGAGGATCGTGGGTGACGACCACGCGGACGCCCTCGAAGGAGGCCAGCGTAGATCGAACCAGATGCAGGATCTCGCCGCGCGCGCGCACGTCCAACGCCGACAACGGTTCGTCGAGCAGCAGCAAGCGAGGTTTGTGAACGACGGCGCGCGCCAGCGCGACGCGTTGCGCTTCGCCGCCGGAAAGCTGCCACGGCTTGGCGCGCGCCCGGTGCGCGATTCCCATGTGCTCCAGGAGTTCACCGGCGCGCGCGCGCGCCTGGGTGCGTGCGATGCCGCGCGCGCGCAGCGGAAACGCGACGTTGTCGAGCGCGCTCAGGTGGGGAAACAAGAGCAGGTCTTGGAATACGGTGCCGATCGGTCGTTGCGACGGGGAAGCCGACGCGCCGATTGCGGGGTCCTCCAAGGTTGTTCCGTCGAGACGAATCCAGCCGGCCTTGAGCGGCAGCAGGCCCGCGAGCGCGGCAACGACGGTGGACTTCCCGGCTCCGTTCGGCCCGAGCAGCGCGACGGTGCGGCCGGGCTCGACTGCGAGTTCCACATCGATCGTGAGGGAACCGCGAACGGTTTGTACGCGTGCGTCGAGACCGTTCACCGCGCGCTCTCCGCGATCAGTCGTCCGCCGGTTAACCCGAGCACGATCGCGGCGACGACCAACATCACGACCGACAGCAAAACCGCGCCGCCGGGATCGGTCTGCAGCGTCTCGAACACCGCGAGCGGGAGCGTCTGCGTGCGCCCTTGCAAGTTGCCCGCGAAGGTGATGGTGGCACCGAACTCCCCGAGTGCGCGCGCCCACGCGAGCGCGATCCCTGCGAACAGATGCGGGCGCAGCAGCGGCAGCGTTACGTGTTGAAGGGCGTAAAGGCGAGAGGCCCCGAGAGTGTGCGCGGCCGACTCCAAGCGAGGGTTCAGCGCGCGCAGTCCGGACTCCAGTGAGAGCACGAGAAACGGCATCGCTACGAAGGCGGCGGCGACGGTGGCCCCGGCCGTTGTGAAGGGGAGTGTGATTCCGGCGCGCGCCAGCAATCCGCCGAGCAAACCGAAACGCCCGAGGGCTTCGAGCAGTCCGACGCCGGCCACGATCGGGGGCAGCACCATCGGCAGCATCACGATCGCGCGCACGGCGGCGCGCGCGCGCAAAGGAGTGCGCGCGAGCATCCACGCAATCGGGAGACCGGCGAGAAGCGAAAGCGCGGTCGCGCCCATGCTCACCTCGGCCGAGACCAAAAGGGCCGCGCGCGCTGCGGGGCCGGTGAGTTCAGAGGCTGCATCGCTCCAGGGCGCGCGCACGGCGAGCGCCACCAGGGGAATCAGCACGAACGCGAGGCCGGGGACCGCCAAGGCTGCCGTTGCTCGCCCGGAACCGTCATTCCGGCGCAAGGAACCCGGCCTTCGTCAGGATCGAACGTCCGGGTCCGAGCAGGTACGCGATGAACTCGCGCGCGAGCGCCGACTGCGAGGATCCTGACACGATCGCGACGCTGTACGGCGTGACGAGGTTGACGCGGTCGGGGATCGGGATGGCCTTCACCGGCGGGACGTCGGACAGACTCGTGTCGGTCGCGTAGACGATGCCGGCGTCGGCTGCGCGCGCAGCGACCTTTTGGACGACGGCTTGATCATCGAACTCGTTTGAAACCAAGTTTGCGATGGCCGCGTCGTAGATGCCCGCCCGGCGAAGGGCGGATCGTGCGTAGTCGCCGGAGGGAACTCCCTCGGACGCGAGCACCAGACGCACGTTGTCCCAAGCGATGTCTTCGAACTTCGCCAGGCCGAGCGCGTTTTGGACCGGAACGATCACGATCAGGCGATTGCGAGCGAAGATCGTGCGGTCTTCGATTCCGGGTTTGCTTGCCACGGCATCCATCCATCGCTCGCTTGCCGAAGCGAACACGTCGACCGGGGCCCCGTTTTGGATTTGCGTGGCGAGGCCGCTCGACGGCCCGAAACTGAACCGGATCGCGGTGCCCGGATGCGTCTGTTCGAACACGGCTCCGGCCTGCGGCAGGACGGAAGCCAGCGATGAGGCAGCCAGAACAACGATCTCGCGGCGCGCGCCGGGTATCGAGGAGCATGCGGTCAGGAGCACTGCGGCAAAGAAGGTTGCAGCGAGCGCGCGCCTCATACCGGCAACTCCACGACCACGTTGGTCGCCTTGATTGTCGCAACGGCCTCCATGCCCGGGCGCAGTCGCATTTCGTCCACCGCTTCGCGTGTCGTGAGCGCGAGGACGCGGTGAGGCCCGGCCATGATCTCGACCGTGGCGACGATCTTGTCGCGCTTGATCGCGGTTATGACGCCGGCGAAGCGGTTGCGCGCGCTGCCTGCCGCGGTGGCGCGCGGCGCGCGGGTGCGCGATTTCGCAAGCAGACGTGCGACTTCGGGCGCCGGGATCAGGCGCTGTCCGCCGGTCGTACGCAGCGTGCGGATCTTGCCTGCGCGCTCCCACCTGCGGATGGTCTCGGCGCGCACGCCGAGCAATGCTGCTGCTTCTCCGATGCGGTAGCCGTCGGCCATGAATCCAGTATAGAGAGTTGTCCCCCGATGTCGCTAGGAAAACCTGGCGAATCGCTTTCGAAACCGTTGCGCGCGACCGGTTCGCGGCTTCCCACTGTGAGGGGTAACGTGGCGCGCGTGAAGGTTGTCTGCGCTTCGATTTGGGGACCCGGGCACGCGCACCCGATGCTCGCCGTTGCGCGCGCGCTTGCGGCGCGCGGCCACGAAGTAACGTTTTCTTCGTCGAGCAGCCACGAGGGTGACGCGGCGCGCGCCGGGTGCGCGTTCGTCCAGATGCCCGAATCCGCCGGCAGCCCGCAGACTGCCCTTCAGCCTTTCGCCGACGCACACGCCATGGCCGTGGTGTTCGAGCCGCTGCTGCGTCGCCTAAAGCCCGATCTGGTGGTGAACGACTTGCTGACCCTGGGACCCGGCGTCGCGGCCGAGATGTGCGGCATCCCGTATGCAACGCTGTCTATTCACAGCCTGGCGGTTCCTTCGCGAGAACTGCCGCCTTTCGGCTGGGGGTATCCACCGTCGCGCGATCCGATTCGTCGCCGCCGTGACGAGTGGCTCAAGCGCCTGAACATCCGCGACCTCGAGCGCGCGCGCGCCTCCTTCAACGAGGTGCGCGTGAAGCTCGGCCTGGCGCCGACCGACCGCATCGTCGCGCACACCGCCGCCGACCTCGTGCTCGTCGCGACGCTTCCTTCCCTGGAGATTCCACGCGCCGACTGGCCGGAGAACGCAGTGGTTGTCGGGCCGTGTCTGTGGGACGCTCCCGGCGAGCCGGTTATGCCGCCGCCCGGCGAGGGACCGCTGGTGCTGGTCGCCACATCGACCGCGCACGACGAAGGCAAAGCTTTGCACGCGGCCGTCGAGGCGGTGCGAAAGCTCGGCGTGCGCGCCATCATCACGACCGGGCGCGCGCAGATTCCCGCCAACTTACCGTCGCACATCGTCGCCGTCGAGTTCGCCTCGCACGACGAGGTCATTCCGCAGTGCGACGCAGTCCTGTGCAACGGCGGCCACGGGATCGTTGCCCGCAGCTTGTCGCTTGGGGTGCCGGTGCTGGTGGTGCCCGGTCACGGCGACCAGCGGGAGAACGGCTACCGCGTCGAGCGCGCCGGTGCCGGGCTGCGCGTGATGGGTCATAGCTCGCGCAAGATCGCTCGCGCGCTCGACCGGATACTGCGCGAACCGCGGTTCCGCACCGCCGCGCGCCGCTTGCAGGTCGAGGCCGCCGAGTACGACGGCCCCGCGCGCGCGGCGGATCTGCTGGAGGAACTCTTCGCGCGCACCGCCGCGCCCGCGTAACACCTGGAAGACCCCCCGGTCGACTCTCGACCGGCGTTGACGGTTCGCGACGCTCGGACGTACAGTTACCGGCGGGTAACGTAACTTTCGACCGGGGCCTGCGGCCCGACAATCCACAAGGGGGAACCATGCGTGAAGCTGTCATTGTTGAAGCGGTGAGAACGCCGCTCGGACGCCGCGGTGGGGCGCTGAAGGACATCCACCCGGTGGATCTGCTCGGGATGACGCTGAACGAGCTGATCGATCGCACCGGCATCGACGCCGGCCTCGTCGACGACGTCATCGGCGGCTGCGTGTCGCAGGTCGGCGACCAAGCGTTCAACATCACTCGCAACGCTTGGCTCGCGGCCGGCTTGCCCGAGCACGTCCCGGCCACGACCGTCGACCGTCAGTGTGGTTCGTCGCAGCAGGCGGCGCATTTCGCGGCGCAGGCGGTCATGTCCGGCGCGAACGACATCGTCGTCGCGTGCGGCGTCGAGAGCATGACGCGCGTCGGCATGGGCGCTTCGCTGGCCGGCGGGTTTCCCTTCACCGCATCGATGAACGAGCGCTACGACGGCAACCTGGTTCCGCAGGGAATCAGCTCGGAGTTGATCGCGGCTCGCTGGGGCATCACCCGCGAGGAAGTCGACGCCATTGGGCTGCGCTCGCAGTTGCTCGCGCAGCAGGCGACGAAGGAAGGTCGTTTCACTCGCGAGATCCTTCCGATCAAGGTCGGCGCCGACGGCGACGCGCGCGTCTTCGACACCGACGAGGGTCTGCGTGAGACCTCGGCCGAGAAGCTTGCGTCGTTGAAGCCGGCGTTCTACACCGAGGATGCCGCGGCGAAGTTCCCGGAACTCAAGTGGATCACCACGGCTGCGAACTCGTCGCAGATCACCGACGGTTCTGCCGCGCTGTTGATCATGACGCCCGAGAAGGCTAAGGAACTCGGTCTGAAGCCGCGCGCGCGGTTCCACTCGTTCGCGGTTACAGCCGCCGACCCGGTGCTGATGCTGACGGCCCCGATCCCGGCGACGCAGAAGGTTCTGGCGCGCGCCGGCTTGAACCTCGGAGACATCGACGTCGTCGAGATCAACGAGGCCTTCGCCACAGTGCTGGTTGCGTGGAAGAAGGACGTGGGCGCCGACGACGCCTGGTTCGACAAGAACGTTAACCCCAACGGCGGCGCGATCGCGCTGGGACACCCGCTGGGAGCATCGGGCGCGCGCCTGATGACGACGATGCTGTACGAACTCGAGCGCCGCGGCGCGCGCTACGGCCTGCAGACGATGTGTGAGGGCGGCGGCATGGCCAACGCTACGATCATCGAGCGCCTGAGCTAACGCACCAAACTCCGACGGCCGCCGGATATCCGGCGGCCGTCGCGTATTCTGCCGGCTTACCGGCCGTAGTCGTGGAAGCCGCGGCCGGACTTGCGGCCGAGCAGGCCGGCCTCGACCATCCGCGACAGCAGCGGCGGCGGCGCGTACAGCGGCTCCTTGAATTCTTCGAACAAACTGCGCGCGACGGCGTGCAGTGTGTCCAGGCCGATCAGATCCGACAGCGCCAAGGGCCCCATCGGGTGGTTGCAGCCCAGGACCATTCCCTGGTCGATGTCTTCGAGCGTCGCGAAGCCGCTTTCAAGCATCCGCACCGCGTCGAGCAAGTAGGGGATGAGCAAACGGTTGACCACAAACCCGGCGCGGTCGCGCGCCATTACGGTCTTTTTGCCGAGGTCGTTCTCGACGAACTCGCGTGCGATCTGCAGAGTCTTGTCGGCAGTCGTGAGCGCCGGGACGATCTCGACGAGCGGCATCACAGGGACCGGGTTGAAGAAGTGCAAGCCGAGCACTTGGCCGGCGCGCGAAGTCGCCGACGCCAGTTTCATGATCGGAACCGAGGAAGTGTTCGTCGCCAGAATCGCATCGCGCGGGGTGACGGAGTCCAGGCTCTCGAAGAGCTTCTTCTTCAGCTCCTCGTCCTCTACGACGGCCTCGATCACCAACTCGACGGAGTCGAATCCATCCCAGCCCGACGTGTAGGCGATGCGACCGCGGACCGCGGCGTGCTCGTCGTCGGTCATCTTTCCTCGGGAGACCGCGCGCGCCAGGCTGTGCTCGATTCTGCCGCGCCCGGCCTCCAGCGCCGACTCGCTGATTTCTTTGACTGCGACGTTGAGTCCGGCGCGCGCCAGTACCTCGGCGATCCCGGACCCCATTAGCCCACACCCGACGACACCGATTCGTTCCATGGCTTCCTCGCCTCCTGGAGACGCTTGTGGCGTATCTTCTCGACAGAATCTAGGCGGCGCGCGCGGCCGACACCAAACCCGCGCGCGTGAGAACGGAATCGCCCCTGCGGCACCGCGGCGAAGAGATGATCCGAGGAGAAGAGAGCCGGTAAGCCGACGGCGCTACTCGTCGACGATTCGCTGAGCGCGCTCTTTCAGGGCCTTGAAGTCCCGGCGAGGGCCGTTGTCCGGCAGCAGGCCGTCGGTCTTGGAGAACCCCCACCCCACGAGCGAGATGTGAACTCGCCCGCTCCAAACCCGCTTGAGCGGGGCCCCGCAAGCGCTGCACGACTCGGGGTGCGGGTCGCTGAAGGCCAGCGTGTGCTCCTCGTGTTCGTCGCAGCCGGTGCACTTGAATTCGTAGATCGGCACTTCTCCACACCTCTGTCCACAGACTGGGGAAAGACTACAGCGTTGTAATTACGTCTTGAGAAACCGTTCCACGACCCCGACCAACTCGGCGACCTTGGCGTCCTCCTCCGGGGTGTCCACCGCGTCTCGCACGCAGCCGCGGATGTGGTCGGACAACAGGTGCAGACCAACCTTCTCCAAGGCGCCCGTGGCTGCGTTGATCTGAGTCAGGATGTCGACGCAGTAGTTGTCTTCTTCGACCATGCGTGCCACGCCGCGAATCTGCCCCTCGATCTTGCGCAGGCGCGACAGGAGCTGCTCTTTGCTCTCTCCGTACAAGTAAACCACGGCTTGATTATACCCCGTGGGGGTATGACTCCGACACTCGGGATGCCGCGCTTATCGCCAGAACACGCCGGTGAAGAAGCCGCCGGCGATGAAGGTGAACCCGGACAGCAGCCCCCACAGCGGCGAGCCTCCCGGCAGCAGGCCGAGGTAGTACAGCACGAGATCGAGCACTCCGACGCCGAGGAGCCCGAGCATGAGCCATGGGACCCATACCGGAGACGGCTTGGGCTTGGGTTTTGGCGGCGCCTTGTAGCGCACGCGCTTGGATTTGGAAACAGGCATGCGCGCTATAGTACCCGCACCTCAACCGGCGGACAGAACCGTGCGGCAACGATCCTTCCCTGGTCTCCGATTCGTGCCCCATCTAGCCCTTGCCCTGCTGGGCTTCACGATTGTGCTTGCCGTGCGCAGCGCGCCGCCCGGCCCCCGCGTCGCCCGCCTGTCAACGCTGGTCGATCTGATCGCGCGCGAGGACGCCCGCTCCCACCGTTTGCGCGATCAACTGGAGGCGCTTCAGCGTGATTGGGAGACGCTGCAGGTCCACATGGGCGCGCGCGAGGAGCGTCTGACCGTCATCGAGCGGCAGATCGAGATGCTCGGCCGGGTCGTCGGCTTGTCCGCCGCGGACGGGACCGGAGTGTTGATCGAGATGCGCGACTCGACGCTGCGAACCTCCCCGTCCGGGGACCTCAACGACCTAGTGATCCACGAGCAGGACCTTCAAGCGGTGGTCAACGCCTTGTGGAGCGCCGGCGCCGAGGCCATATCGATCAACGGCGAGCGTCTTACGTCGGTCAGCGCGGTGCGCTGCGTCGGCAACACTCTGCTGCTGCACGGGTCGGTCTACTCGCCGCCGTATCGCATTTCGGCGATCGGGGATCCCCCAAGCCTCATCGCCGGGCTCGACGCGGATTCGCTCGTGCGTCGCTTTCGCATCTTTGTTGAGGACTACCGACTCGGGTTCGATGTGCGCGCCCAGAGTCGTGTTTCGGTGCCGGCGTACACCGGCGTTGTCTCGACGGATCTTGCCAAACTGTCCTAGAAGTTTGTCGAGGGGGGTCCGAGTGGGCGAGAATCGGGCGGACGGCAACGAAGGGGGATGTGCATGGACCGCATTTGGGTGAAGAGCTATCCGACGGGAGTCCCGGAGGAGATCGATTTCCCGGAGGCGCCGCTGACGAGTCTTCTGGACGATGCGGTTCGCGACTTCCCCAACAATCCCGCCTTGGACTTCCAGGGGCAGCGGTTGACCTACGTCAAGCTCGCAGAGGAGGTCGACAAGTTCGCCGGCATCCTGCGCGACCTCGGTGTTAAGAAGGGAACGCGCGTCGGGATCATTCTGCCGAACGTTCCTCAGAACGTGATCGCGTATTTCGCGGCGCTGCGTCTTGCCGCCGTTGTTGTCGAGAACAACCCTTTGTACACCGAGCGTGAATTGCAGCATCAGCTCGCCGACGCCGGCGTCGAGGTTCTTGTGACGCTGGACCAGATGTACGCGAAAGTCCGTGCTATTCGGACGGAGTTGCCCGCGCTGCGGGAAGTCATCGTCACGACGGTCTTCGACGGCCTGCATGGGATCAAGGCCCTGCTCGGTCCGAAGCTCAAGAAGGAATTGCTTGCACCGGTTCCCGTGGGTGACCCGGTTAAGTTCTGGAAGGAACTTATGCGCACCGCCAAAGGCGGCGTCGCGCAGACTCCGGTGAATGCCAAAGAGGACCTCGCGCTGTTGCAGTACACGGGCGGCACGACCGGTGTCTCCAAGGGCGTCATGCTGACCCACTACAACCTGGTGGCGAACTGCACGCAGGCCAAGGTGTGGTTCACCGACGCGCAGCCGGGTAAGGAGACTTTGTTGTGCGCGCTGCCGATGTTCCACGCTTACGGGCAGACGATCTGCATGAGCGTCGGCATCCGCCTTGCGGCACTCATCGTGCTGGTCCCGAACCCCCGCGATCTGAACGACGTGTTGAAGACGATCACCCGGTCGAAGCCGACGCTGTTCCCCGGCGTGCCGACGCTGTACGCGAACTTGCTCGCGCATCCTGACCTTGCCAATCACGACGTAAAGTCGGTGCGTATTTGCTTGTCGGGCGCAGCGCCGTTGCCGGTCGAGGTCCAGGAGCAGTGGGAGAAGGTAACCGGCGGCCGACTCGTCGAGGGGTACGGTTTGTCGGAGACCTCGCCGCTGACGCACGCCAACCCCGTTTACGGAAAGCGCAAGATCGGCACCATCGGCCTTCCGGTTCCCGGGACCGACTGCAAACTCGTGGACGTGGAAGATCCCTCGAAGGAAGTTCCCGCGCCGGGTCCCGGCGAACTGTGTCTGCGCGGCCCCCAGGTCATGCGCGGCTACTGGAACAAGCCTGAGGAAACCGCGGAGGTTCTGCGGGATGGTTGGCTGCACACCGGCGACGTGGCCGAAGTGGATGAAGAGGGCTATTTCAAGATCGTGGACCGCAAGAAGGACATGATCTTGGTGGGCGGCTTCAACGTCTACCCGCGTGACGTCGAGGAAGTGCTGTACCAGAACCCAAAGGTCCTGGAGGCGGCCGTTGCGGGATTGCCACACAAGACCTCCGGCGAAACGGTGAAGGCGTACATCGTGCTGAAGCCCGGCGAGTCGGCGACGACCGAGGAGATTGATGCGTTCTGTCGCGAGCGCCTGACTGCGTACAAGGTTCCCAAGCAGTACGAGTTCCGCGTCGAGTTGCCCAAGACGTTGGTCGGCAAGGTTCTGCGGCGCGCGCTCGTTGAGGAAGAGAAGCAGAAGATGGCCGGAGGCGAGTGACGCGAGCGAAAAGGCAATGAGCGCGCCGCGGATTCTGGTCGTCGACAACTACGACTCCTTCACCTACAACCTGGTGCAGGAGTTGGCGGAACTCGGCGCCGACCCAACGGTGGTGCGCAACGATGCGTGGTCTCTTGCGGATGTGGCCGCGTTCGACGCCGACGGAATCGTCATCTCGCCGGGACCCGGCTCGCCCGAGAACCCGCGCGACATCGGGATCTCAAACGACGTCATCCGTGAGTTCGGCTCGACCGTTCCGCTGCTGGGCGTATGCCTGGGCCATCAGTGCATTGCCTACGTGTTCGGCGGCAGGATCGTGCGCGCGCCGCAACTGGTGCACGGCAAGACCTCGCAGATATACCACCGGGGTGAGGGCTTGCTGGACGGTCTTCCGATTCCATTTGAAGCAACCCGTTACCACTCGCTGGTCGTCGAACGCTCGTCGTTGCCGCACGACCTGAAGGTCATCGCAGAAACCGACGACGAACTCGTGATGGCTCTTCGGCACCGAGATCTGCCTATCGAAGGCGTGCAGTTTCATCCCGAGAGCGTGCTGACCGCGGAGGGAATGCGCTTGCTGCGCAACTTCCTTGCGCGGTGCGTTCCCTCCGGCGCGCGCGCGTAGCCGGCCGCTTCGGCCGACGGGTGGTCGGCGTATCCGGCTACGGCGACGGTGGTGGTGACGAGTCCGTTGGGACCGGGGTGGACGGTGTCGGCGACGGAGTGGGCGACGGTGTCGGTTCGGGAGCCGGTTCCTCCGCGACGTAGATCGTTACCGTCGATCCTGTCGCGATGCGCCTGTTTGGTTCGGGATCCTGACGGCAGACCCGCCCGACTTCCACCGAGCATTCGGCGCTTTGCGGTTGCTTCACAATCTGGCAATTGAAGCCTTCGCCCTCGATGCGGTTGCAGGCGTCGTCCGAGAGGAAGTTGCGCACGTCGGGCACGATCGCCGTCGTGCGTCCGCTCGAGATGGTGAGGTCTACCGGATCTCCGCGCTGAACGGAGCCGCGCGCGGTGGGGTCCTGGCGAATCACGCGTCCGAAACCGACGGTGGCGCTCGGCTCTCGGGTGACGTCGCCGACCTTGAGTCCGGCGTCCTCGATCAGCCGTCGAGCCTGCGTCTCGGTCTTGCCGACCACATCGGGGGCCTGAATGAAGTCCAGGCCGCGCGACACTGCGATCTTCACGCTCACCGTGCGCTTGTCAACGCGCTCGCCGGGGGCGGGGTTCTGTGTTGCGACCGTTCCGCCCGGGTACTTGTCCGAGTAGACGGGATCCAGGATCTCGAACTTGAAGCCGGCTTTCTCCAGGCGATCGGTTGCCGTGCTGATCGATTCACCGCGCACGTCGGGCACCGTGGCCGGCGAGGCGCCGCCCAAGATCCCCATGAATGCCCAGGCGCCGACGCCCAGGATCGCGAGCACGATCAGCGTCAGCAGGATGATTCCCGTGCGCCGCCGCCGTTGCTCTGCCGTTGGAGGCCGACGTACCGAGGCGTATCCGCCGCCGGAGCGCTCGATGATGATCGTCTCGTCGGACAGCGCCGGAATGACTCCGGTTGCGTCGCCCAGCACCGGGGTCGCTTCGACCGGCTGGCCGTGAAGCGCGCGCAGCAAGTCCTCGCGCATTTCCTGCGCGGATTGGTAGCGGTTGTCGGGGTTCTTCGCCATCGCCTTGAGCACGATCGATTCGAGTGAGGCCGGCACGTCGGGGTTCAGGCGGCTGGGCTGGATCGGAGTTTCCTTGACGTGCTTGTAGGCGATCGCGACCGGCGACGAACCTGTGAAGGGCGGCTGGCGCGTGAGCATTTCGTAGAGAACCACGCCGAGGGAGTAGAGGTCGCTGCGCGCGTCCACCGGGGCCGAGTGCGCTTGCTCGGGGGAGAAGTACTGCGCGGTTCCCAACACCATGGCGGTCTGCGTTACGGTCTCGCCGGTCGCGGCGCGCGCGATGCCGAAGTCGGTGACCTTCACCGCACCCGAGGGCGTGATCATGATGTTGGCCGGCTTGATGTCGCGGTGCACGATGCCGTGCGCGTGCGCGAAGCCGAGGCCTGCGCAGACGTCCGCGGCGATCTCGGCGGCGCGCTCGGGGAGCAACGGCCCTTCCTCGCGAATCACCTCGCGCAGGGTTTGGCCCTCGATGTACTCCATCACGATGTAGTGCGTTCCCGCGTCGGATCCGGTGTCGTACACCCCGACGATGTTCGGGTGGTTCAGTGATGCAGCAGACTGGGCCTCACGCCGGAAGCGCTCGATGAAGTGCTGATCGCCGGCGTATTGGCCGAGCAGTGTCTTGACCGCGACGGTGCGTCCGAGCACGCGATCGCGGCCCAGGTACACCTCGGCCATCCCGCCGGCGCCGAGTTGGTAGTCCAACTCGTAGCGGTCGGAGAGCGCAGCACCGCTCCGGCGTCGCGTCACGGCAGAAGGTCCTTTCGCGTCATGAGGTCGGCTGGTTTGTGCTCATGCGGTAGCGCAAACGGTAGCACCCTTCGCGGGGGCGTCGCGTCCCGAGACGGCATCGTCATTTCTTGCTCCGATCTTTCAGGGCCCGTTCGAGCAATGCCTTTGCGATCGGTCCCGCTACGCGACCGCCGGTCGCGTCTGCACCGAGGTCGCCGCCGTTCTCGACTACAACCGCGACGGCCACTCCGTCGCCCCACGCGACGAACCATACGTGAGGAGCCTCACCTTTCACGCCGGTCTGGGCGGTGCCGGTCTTCCCTCCGACCTTGCCGCTGCACGAGTTGCGCAGACCTACTACCCGGCCGGTTCCTCTGCACGCGACGTCGGCCATCATCGCGCGCATCCCCTTCGCAGTGGCTTTGGAGTAGATCGGCTTCGATACGCGCGGAACCGTGTGGTAGATCACCTTGCCGGACGCATCGCGAATCCGAGAGACGAGGTACGGCCGTGCGACCTTCCCGCTGTTCTCTACGGTCGCCGCAACCAACGCCATTTGAAGTGGTGTGATGCGGACGTCCTGCTGGCCTATGCCGCTGTAGGCGGTGGCCGGGCGCGACAAGTCCTGCGCGATGTCGCAGCCGGCCCCGGGGAACGCACGCACGCAGCTTGGGACCAGCGGGATGTCGAAGACCGGGTCACCGTTCAGCCCGAATTTCGTGGCCATCGCCTCGAGCTTGGTCGGCCCAATCTTCATTGCGATCTGGGCGAAGGTCGTGTTGCACGAGACTCGAAAGCCCCGAGCCATGCTGATGCGGCCGCCGCCGGCGCACGCGCCACCGCTGAAGTTGCGTAGCGCTTTGTCGGTGTCGGGCAAGTTCAGTCGCCGCGGGTTGGGGAAGGTCGTCGTCGTCTTCATCCCGTTCTCGAGCCCGGCGGCGGCGGTGATGATCTTGAACGTGGACCCCGGCGGGTAGCGCTCTTGTGTCGCGCGGAAGGTAAGCGGCCTCAGCGGGTTGGTGTTGAGCACATCCCAAACCTTGCGGGATTGCGCCTGGCGCGACGGCGGCTCCGACAGCCCGTTGGGGTCGTACATCGGGTTCGCATACAAGCCGAGCACCGCACCGGTTTCGGTGTCCACGACCGCCGCCGCGCCGAGTTGTTTGCCGAACTTCGCGCGCGCGATTCGCTGCAGGGCAGGGTTCATCGTCAGCTCGAGGATGTTGCCTTCCCGGGTGCGTCCGAGCAGGCTGTCCACCCAGTCCTGCGGCGCCGCCGGTTCGCGTCCGAGCATGACGTCGTTGTATGTGCGCTCGAGTCCGGTTGCGCCGTAGATGAAGGAGTAGTAGCCCGTGATGGGGCCGAACAAGGCCTTCAGCGGGTACTCGCGTCCGTATCGGTACTGCGAATCACCCGAGGGGATCGAACGCGCGATCTCCAGGCCGCCGGCCAGGATTTCTCCGCGGCGCGTGCCGTATTCCTGAATGATTCGGCGACGGTTGCGAGGGTCTTCGGTGAGCGCGCGGGAGCGCACGAGTTGCACGTAGTTTAGTTGGACGAACAGCGCGAGGAAGGCCATTCCGAGCGCGAGCGCGACGCGACGGATCGTGCGGTTCATCGCACCGCCTCGGCGTCGGATACGCGCATCAACAACGCGATGAGAATGAAGTTTGCCAGCAAACTCGACCCTCCGTAACTAACGAACGGCAAGGTGATGCCGGTGAGGGGGAGCAGGCGGGAAACCCCTCCCATGATGAGCAGCGACTGCAGGCCGATGATGATCGTGAGCCCGGTCGCAAGCAGCGTGCCGAAGTGATCGCGCGAACGCAGGGCGATGTGAAACCCTCGCGCGACGATCAGTCCGAACAGCAGCAGCAGTGCGACGGTTCCGAGCAGACCGAGTTCCTCTCCGACGGCCGCAAAGATGAAGTCGGTCGGCAGGGTGCCCGAGCGCAGACCGGGATCGATCAGCTCGGGGTGGCCTCGTCCCAGGCCGACGCCGGTGAAGCCGCCGGTGCCCAGCGCGAAAGCCGATTGCACGATCTGGCGGCCGCTGCCCTGGAAGTTCGGCCACGGGTTGAGCCAGTCCTGCACGCGCGCGGCGACGTGGGCGAAGCGGTGATAGGCGATGTTGATGCCGACGGCGAACAACCCGAGGCCGGCAAGCGCATAAGCCCCGCGAGAGGTGGCCGCGTACAAGGTCACCACGTACAGCGCGAAGAACAACATCGAGGACCCGAGGTCTTTCTCGTAGAACATGACCGCTAGCGAAAGGCCCCACGCCATCAGGAGCGGACCGAAGTGGCGTGGGGCGGGGATCCCGAGTGGGCCGATCCGGAACGAGGAGATGGTCATCACTTCGTGCTTGACGGCGAGGTAGCCGGCTACGAAGGTTGCCAGAACGACCTTGGCTATCTCCGACGGCTGGAACGTCAGCGGCCCGAGCTGCACCCACAGCCGCGCAGAGCGACTGAGGTCGGTCCCGATCGGTGTTACCGGCAGTAGGAGCAGGACGATTCCGACGAGCATTAGTGAGTACCGGAAGTTCTCCAGGATCCGATAATCGCGGACCAGCAGCAGAGTCAGCGCGAAGGCGCCCACTCCGACGGCGATCCAGGCAAGCTGCGCATCGGCCAGCCTGGGATCGATACGGCGGATGACACCGAAGCCGAATCCCGACAGCAGGATCGCGATGCCGAGCAGCGTCGGATCGGCCGACGGTGCAAGCTTGCGAACTGCGATGTGCGCGCCCACCGCGAGGACGGCGAGGACCACTGTGAAACGGATCGCTTCGGCCGAGACGCCGGGGGAACCTGCGACGTCAACCAGAGCGCTCGTGCCGAACGCGATGATGATCGCGAGCACCAAGAGCCCCAACTCGGCGTTTCGTGGCCTCACGGTTCTTCCCCAGTGGGAGACGCGGAAGGTTTGGGCTTGGATTGCCGCAGGTCGTCTACGTAGGCCCTCGCCTCGGATAGGGACTTGTACGGAGCTCCCTTCCGAACCTTGACTCCCAGCCAATCCGGGAGTTCCGAGACTTTGATTCCCGTCTTCTCTACGAGGCGAAGTGGTATCCGGGGGATCTCTTCTGGAGGAAACCCGCGGAAGATCGCCACCTCGTCGCCGGTTACTCCGACGTAGAAGTTGTTGTTCGTTACCGTGCGGGCGACGAAGATGGCGCCGAAGGCGGCGGCCGCGATGAGCGCCATCCAGATGAGCGCGCGCACTGGGAGTCTTGGATTGCGGCGAGCGTGCTGCCGTGAGCGCGGCGCCGACGTACCGCCGGAGCCCGTCACTTCCACCACGACCACCGTGATGTTGTCCGGTCCGCCGCGCGTGTTCGCCTCGTTCACCATGCGCGAGCAGATCTCGTCGAGGTCGTCGCCGTCGCCGGCGAACGCGCAAATCTCGTCGTCGTCCAGCACGCCGGTTAGTCCGTCGGAGCACAACACCAGACGATCGCCCGATGCCAGGGGGATTTGGGCGGCGTCCACGTCGACATCGCGCTCGGCGCCGAGCGCGCGCGTCAAGATCGATCGTTGCGGGTGATTCGCCGCTTCTTCGGCTGAAATCTTGCCTTCGTCCACCATGCGCGCGACGAGCGTGTGGTCGCGCGAGATGCGCTGAATCCGTCCGCCGCGGAGCAGGTACGCCCGCGAGTCTCCGACATGCGCCAGATGCGCATCGCCGCTCTCGACGACGACTGCGGTCATGGTGGTTCCCATGCCTTTGAGTTCGGGGTCGCGTTGAGACTGATCGTGTACTGCTCTGTTTGCCTTGCGCACGGCGTCGCCCAGTCCCGCGGCCGCGCGCGTGGGACTTAGCGTGTCCAGGGCCTGGATCGACTCAAGGGCGAGGTTGCTGGCAACCTCGCCTGCGCGGTGTCCGCCGAGTCCGTCGGCAACCGCGAACGTGTGTAGGCCGGCGAACATTGCGTCCTCGTTCTGCTCACGCGCGCGCCCGACGTCGGTGCGAGACCCCGACCGCAGTTCAAACGAACTCATCAGCGACGGATCTCCACGACGGTCTTGCCGACGCGGACCTCGTCGCCGACCGCCAGCGGGGAGGGGGATGTGACCTTGATCCGATTGAGGTAGGTGCCGTTGGTGGACCCGAGGTCCTCGACGAACCAGGTTCCGTCCTTGGAGAACAGGCGGGCGTGCAAGGTCGAGACATAGGTGTCGTCAAGGGGGACGGTGCAGGCTTCGGTACGGCCGAATGTGACGTCGGCGTCGTCGAGCGGGAGTTGGCGTTCGGGCTTCTCGGGCTCGTTCACTGCGATCTGCCGCGGGTGCCCTCGGCGCTTGCCGGACGACTTGGCCTGTGTGCCGCCGGCCTTGGGCGCGCGCGAGCCGACCAGGTCGAGGTAGACGATTCGCACGGCGCGCGCGATGAACAGGTACAGCAGCGCGAGGAACAGGAACTTCAGAATCGTAAGAACGATGGGTGGCAACTACGGCCTCCGGAATTCCAAAGTTGTCTCTCCGATCACCAGGCGATCTCCCACGGCCAGACGATGCCTGTTGACCCGCTTGCCGTTGATCTCGGTTCCGTTTGTCGAGCCCAGGTCCAGCACGACCCACTCGTCGCCTTCACGCCGGATTTCGGCATGACGGCGTGACACGCCGGGGTCGGGAATCATCACGTCGCACCAGTCGCCGCGTCCGATCACGACCGTCTCCTTCGACAGCGGCCAGACGCGGGTGTCCTTCCCGATCTGCACGAGTTCGGCGTCTGCATCCAGAGACATCTGAATGAGTTGCGTCTGCGGGCCTGCCTCGGGCTCGGGCTGGGCGGATTCGAGGAACTCGGCGTTGATCCCGAACGTGCCGGCTGCCTGCCGGGGCTCTTGGAGAAGGGAGATCTCGGGCGGCCCGACCGTCTTCCAGTTCTCGGCTGCGGCCGCGCGCCGGGCAACGGCGATCAACTCTTTCTTTAGCGTGCCTCGGATCTGCATCAGACGCTCGAAGTCCTTGGCGGCAAGGCGGAACGTGAACTCGTTTGGGACGAAGACCGCGCCGCTTGCGGCGGTGGTCTTGCCCTCCTCCATGGCCCGCACCATGCGCTTGCCCAGCTCGATCGGCTGGACGCCTCCGCCGGGGAGGGCCCGCGCGAAGAACCCCTCGACGATGCCTTCGAGGCGCTTCTCGAACTGCCGCAGGATGCTCACGGGCCGGATCGATTCTAACCTGGGCTGAACGCCCTGCTCAGTGGCTGGACGGTCATCGTGCCGACAGGAACCGACCCGGTAGGGGCTGATACACTCGCTTCCCGCGTGCGCCGCGTGCGCCGCGTGCAGTGCCAGGGGGACTGGCGGAACTTGGCAGACGCGCACGGTTCAGGTCCGTGTGAGCTAACGCTCATCGGGGTTCAAATCCCCGGTCCCCCACGATGTTGGTGATCCGAAACGTCCGGCTGCACGTGGGGTCGGGCGGCGGACTCATCGAGGATGCCTTATTTATCGCCGACGGCGAACGGGTCCTGTACGCGGGTCCCGCCGCGCACGTGGCCGCGCCCGCCGGCTCTACTGTGATCGATGCGGCCGGCCGGTTTCTTATCCCAGGGCTCATCGATTGCCACGTTCACCTGTGCTTCGACGGGTCGCCGGATTTCGAGGGGTTCGCGCGGGGGCTGACTCCCGCTGTGGCGGCGGACCTGTGCCGGTCGAATGCCTTGCGCGCGCTCGAGGCCGGAATCACCACGGTGCGGGATCTCGGCGGGGTCGGCACGTCCGTTCTGGACGCAGCCGAGGCCCAACGGCGGGGTGCGATCGATGGCGCGCGCATCGTCACCGCCGGCGAGGTTCTGACGGTCCCTGGGGGGCACGCCTACTACATCGGTCATGAAGTTTCATCGACCGACGAGATCCTTGGGGCGATTCGGTCGCTGCACAATGCCGGCGCGCGCATCGTCAAACTCATGGCGACCGGGGGAGTGCTGACCGAGGGGATCGGGGCGCAGCAGTCCGCGTTTTCGCCCGAGCAGTTGGCGGCGGCGGTGACCGAGGCGCGCGCTCGGGGGATGCGGGTTGCTGCGCACGCGATCGGGGCCGAGGGGATCGAGGCCGCGGCGCGCGCCGGCGTCGACTCGATCGAGCACGGCTGCTTCTTGTCGGACGAGGCGATCGCGAACATGATCGCGACTCCAACCTGGCTTGTGCCGACGCTGTCGGCGCCGGATCGCATCAGCCACGGCGGGTCGGGCGTTCCCGAGTACGCGCGCGCGAAGTCGGCCGAGGTGCTCGTCGTGCACCGAGGTTCGTTTGCTCGCGCGGTGGCCGCCGGAGTGCGCATCGCGGCCGGGACTGATGCCGGCACGCCGTACAACTTCCACGGGGGACTCGCCGCGGAGTTGCGATTGATGCACGACGCCGGATTGCCGCTCGAGCGCGCGTTGCAGTCCGCGACGCGCGAGGCGGCACAACTGCTGGGACTGGGAGAGATCGGTACGCTGGAGGCGGGCAACATCGCCGATTGCGTGCTGCTGGAGGATGATCCGGTCGAGAACGTGGCCGCCTACAGTAAGGTTGCGGCAGTCGTGCAGTCCGGGCGGCTCGTGCTGGATCGGAGGTAATGGTGGGCAAGGTTCGGGGGGACCAAGTCGATATCGCCTACGAGTTCATCGGTTCGGGTGATCCGACTTTTCTGGTGATCCCGCATTGGTTCTTGTCGTCGCGCTCGATGCGGCCGAGCGCGCTCGTCCGGCGCCTGGCCGAGCGTCATCGCGTGTTGCTCTACGACCGTCGCGGGACCGGCAAGTCGGACAAGCCCGGGCCGCCCTACTCGCACGATCGTGACTGCCACGACCTCGTAGCGATGGGAAACTCCCTTGATTTGAAGGGCATTGTCGTGCTTGGTCACGGCGTTCGCGGTAGCCAGCTCGCCTTGCACTACGCGGGGCATCATCCTGAACGTGTCCGCGCCGTCATCTGCATCGGCGGGACGCCGCGGCTGCGCTCCGGACCCGAGTGGCCGTACGGTCTGTCCGACGCGGCGTGGGACGCCGCGTTCGGCGAGTTGGAGCGCGCCGAGCGCGAACCCGCCGGGGCGTCGATCGCGATGCGTGAGGATTGGGAGGCGTGCGGCCGTGAAGCTGCTACGGACATGTTGCAGCGCACGCGCGATGAGGATTTGCGCTCGTTTCTGCCGCGGGTCACGCCGCCGGTTCTCGTGCTGCACCTTCGCGGTGACCACGTCGTTCCCTTTGAAGCCGCCCGTTGGCTCGCCGAAAGCCTTCCGAATGGGACGCTCGAGGTGTTCGACGCTCCGCGCGAGGTGCCATTGCGCGCGTACGAGGAACTCGCCGACCACATCGAGGAGTTCCTGCGTTCGACCGTCGCGTGACGGCGCGTCCGTCCGTTGCGGACGGAAGTCGTCCAACCCTTGTGTGTGGTTGCGAGTACTCGCGCCCTGCGCAAACGATTTGCGCTGAGCGCGAGTACTCGAGGTGATACCTCTGGGGTCCACCGGGGCGCGGACCACGGCGCGTATGCTCGGTTCGTGAGCGACGCTGAGGTGGACCCGGTGACGGGCGCGGCGGATACGTGGGGAGCCGACCGCGTCTATCCCGACGACTCCTTCATGTTCCAGTGCCATCTGTTCGGCTACCAGGATCTCACAGAGCGCCTGCCGGAGGGCGCGCGCGTGCTGGACCTCGCGTGCGGCGACGGGTACGGATCGGCGGTGCTCGCGGCGCGCGCCGGATCCTGCGTCGGCATGGACCTGGACCCGCATCTGTTGGCGGCTTCCGCGCGGCGCTATCGCGCGGCGAGGTTTGTGGCGGCCGACGCTTTTCTCCTGCCGTTTGCCGACGGGTGCTTTGACGCCGTCGCGGCGCTGCAGGTAGTCGAGCACGTCGCCGACACGCGCGGGTTTCTGGAAGAAATCGCACGCGTGCTGAGTCCCGAGGGTGTCGCCTACCTCACTACGCCGAACATCGCGCAGCTTCCACGAACCGCGTCCAAGGAGTTCAACCCGCATCACCTTCGCGACTTCACTCCGACAGAACTCCGCGTGGAGTTAGAGCAGCATTTCGGCGAGGTCGTGTTGCTCGGCCAGATGCTCGACGAGTCGCTGGCGCGCACACAGCGGTTGCTGGCGGGCGCGCGCGAGGAGTGGAAGGTTGTCGGACGGGTCGAACGCGTCGAGCGCATCGTGCGCAGGCTCCCGGGTCCGCTGCGCGTGCGCCTGCGTCGCGCGCTGCTGCGTGCGGCCGGCGTGCCTGCGTGGCCGATGCCCGAAGCCGAGGCTGCGCGCGCCGAGATTCGCGCGGCCGATTTCCATGCCGCCGAGCCTGCCGAGGCAAGCGGCTGCACGATCGCCCTTGCGCGATTCCCTCTGCGCGCCGGCTGAGTTCGGGCGGCCCCCCTCAGTTTTTCCTTGGGGGATCGCGGGGCTACCATTCGGCATCTAAGACTGCATCTGAGGGAGGCACCGTGAGCGCGATCGTCATCCCGTCCGAGCTGCTGGAGTTGCGGCAGTCGATTCGCGACTTCGTAGAGCGAGAGATTCGCCCTGTCGAAGCCAAGTACTTGCATGAGCTGAACGAAACCGGCTTCATCGAGAACGGTGAAGAAGAGCGCCGCAAGATTCGCCGCAAGTCGGCCGAGATCGGGTTCTATCAGTTGCACATGCCCGAGGAGCTGGGCGGCGGCGGGCTGTCGTATCTCGGTCAGGTGCTCGTGGACGAAGAGGTCAATCGTTCGGGAGTGTTCCTTGCGACGCGTGGAAGCGTGCTCGCCTCGGTCGAAGGGCCGACGCCGATGTTCAAGGTCGCCAGCGACGACGTCAAGAAGCGATACCTCGAGCCGCTCATGGCCGCCGAGCGTGAGATGTGCTTCGCGCTGACGGAGCCGGAGGCAGGCTCGGACGCGACTCAGATCCGAACGCGGGCAGAGCTTCATGACGGCTCCTGGGTCGTTAACGGGCGCAAGCACTTCATCACGCACGGCGCCGAGGCGGACTTTGCGGTCGTGTTCGCGGTGACCGACTCGGAGAAGCGCGCGCGCGGCGGCATCACGGCCTTCATCATCGATCGGGAGACCCCGGGTTACGAAGTGACGCGGATCCAGCGCACGGCTTCCACGGTCGACCGGCCTGCCGAGCTGACTTTCACCGACTGCGTGGTGCCGCCCGAGAACGTGCTCGGAGAGGTCGGGCAGGGCTTCTACGCGGCGATGCAGTGGATCAACGGTGGGCGGCTGCACATTGCGTCCGGTGCGCTCGGGATCGCGCAGCACCTGTTCGACAAGATGCTCGACTACGCCAAGACCCGGGTGACCTTCGGGCAGCCGATCGGCAAGAACCAGTACATCCAGGGATACGTGGTCGACTCCTGGTGCGAACTGGAGTCGGCGAGGGCTTTCGTTTACGAGATGGCCGGACGCATCGACGATGGTGCCGACGGTCGTCAGGAGGGGGCGGCCGCGAAGCTGGTGGCGACCGAGATGGTCGGCCGTGTCGCCGACCGCGCCATCCAGGTCTTCGGCGGCAACGGCTTCATGACCGAGGTCGGGATCGAGCGCTACTGGCGCGAGGTCCGCGCCCAGCGCCTCTACGAGGGCACCAGCGAGATCCTTCGCACCAACGTAGCCAAGACGCTGGGTTTGTAACCCCGGGCAGGTACGGCGGGTCGGAGCGATTCGGCGTTCGCGATTCGGGTCGAAGATCGATGATCGGCTTTCGACCCGGCGCACGCATGTGCCCCAGGTCCTTTGAGGCAGACTTGCTCCGCGCGCGCATGACAAGGTTGACTGGCGCGTATGACAACCTTACTTGCGGCATTCATCACCCCGGGGCAGTCGCTGGCCGTCGCCGTTGAGCGCGCCAGCCTGGCCGAGCAACTGGGGTACGAAGCGGTCTTCACTACGCACATTGCGCAGCGAGACGGATTGATGTCGCTTGCCGCGTACGGCGCGGCGACGGAGCGAATCGCGCTCGGTACGGCGGTCATCCCGGCGTTTCCTCGGCATCCGGTCGCGTTGGCGTACGAGGCGGCGACGCTGGATGAGATCATCGGCGGCCGGTTGATCGTGGGAATCGGAACGTCGCATCGCATTGTGATGGAGAACTGGTACGGCGCGGACATGAGTCGCCCGCTCACGCAACTCAAGGAATACGTGACGGTGTTGCGATCCGTGCTGACGACGGGGCGCGCGGAGTTCTCGGGCGATTACTACAAGGTGAACTTCGGCTTCATGGGATACGCGGCGCGCGCCGGGTTGCCGATCTACCTTTCGGGACTGTCGCCCAAGACGTTGCGCTTCGCCGGCGAGGCGGCCGACGGAATCATCTTGTGGGCCTGCATGCCGAAGTACATTCGCGAAGTCGTGGTGAAGGAAGTTCGTGCAGGGGAACTCGCTGTGGGCCGCGCGCCCGGATCGTGCAAGATCGTTGCTGCGGTGCCGTGCGCGGTATCCGAGAACATCCAAGGCGCGCGCGACGCGTTCCGCAAGGACTTCCTCACGTACATGACGCTCCCGTTCTATCGAAAGGTGATCGCGAAGGCCGGGTTCGCCCACGACATCGGGGACTTCGACGCGGCGCTCTCCACGGGTGACGTCGCCGGAGCGTGCGCGGCAATCAGCGACGATCTCCTCGAGCACTTCGCCGGCATCGGTTCTCCCGAGGTCGTGCGCGCCAAGATCGCCGAGTACCGCGCAGCCGGAGTGGATCTTCCCGCAGTTGGAGCGTTCGCTGTTCCCGAGGGCGTCACGGCTTCGTTCGAGGAAACGCTTGAAGCGGCGATCGCGGAATGAAGGCCGTCCGGTTCGTCGGCGTCGGCAAGCCCCTCGAGGTTCAGGACGTTCCCATCCCCGAACCCGGCCCGGGTGATGTTCTGGTGAAGGTCGCAGCGTGCGGAATCTGCGCGAGCGACCTGCACATGTTCGACGGGTCGTTGCCGACACGCACGCCGCCGCCGGTGACGCCCGGGCACGAAGCCGCGGGCGTGGTGGCGCGCGCGGGAGACGGTGTGACCGCGTGGAAGCCTGGGGATCGCGTCGCCATTTACGCGGGGAAGTCCTGCGGCGTGTGTCTCTCGTGCCTGGACGGCGATTCGGTTGAGCGGTGCGCACTGCCGCTCGTGATGGGCATCGACTACGACGGCGCGTGGGCGGAGTACGTGAAGGTTCCGGCGTCGGGTCTCGTGCGTGTTCCCGACAGCGTTCCGTTGGAGATTGCGGCGGTTCTTTGCGACGCGGTAGCGACGCCGTTCAACGCGATTCTCGAAACGGGTGCGCTGCGCGCGGGTGAGAGCGTCGCGATTTTCGGTGTCGGTGGACTCGGCACCCACGGATTGATGCTCGCGAAACTGGCCGGCGCGCGCTTCATCGCAGCGGTTGATCCGAGTCCGGGCGCGCGCGATCGCGCAAAGCGGCTCGGCGCTGATGTGGTTGTGGATCCGAACGCGACAAAGCCGAGCGCGGCAATCCGCGCCGCGACCGGCGGTCGAGGCGTGGATCTTGCCGTCGAGTTCGTTGGAGCGAACGCGGTGTTGCGCGAAGCGGTTGCTTCGCTCGCGATCGACGGCCGGTGCGTGCTCGTCGGCGTAGGCGGTGAACCGGTGGAACTTGGGCCATCCGTCACATTCGCTGCCTTCCGGACGAAGCTTCTCGGTGTGATGGGGTACTCACGGCTTCACTTGGAGACGTTGCTGTCGCTCGTCGCTTCGGGGCGCCTGGACTTGTCCGAGTCCGTTTCGGAACGACTCGCCCTGGAAGATGCCGCGGAAGGTGTGCGCATTCTGTCCGAAAAGCGCAACGATCCCGTGCGGGTCTTACTCATTTCCTCCGATTCGTCCTCGGCCTAGCCGGCAGGAGGGATCTGCGCGCGCAGGGAACTGATACCTCGTGGGGAATCACTGCGCACGATCCGTGGGTTCGATGCCGAGGAGCGACGACTGCCGATGAAGAACAGGCGTCTTGCTGTAGCGGCGCTCACCATTGCGCTGCTTGCGGGATCGGGAATCGCGTTTGCGGATCCCGATCCGGTGAACCTCGTTCTCCAACTCATCACGCCGACCGACGTCCAGGCGACAGGCATCGGTCCGACCACGATCTTTGTTGCTTGGACGGACAACTCTCCCGTTGAGACGGCCAACCGGATCGAGATCGCGAACGACGAAGCCGGACCGTACACGCAGGTCGCCGCTGCCCCGGCATGCGGGGGCGTGGACCTGAATCAGATTCAGAACACCAAACTTGGCTCGACTGTGTGCAAGTACGTCGTCGCCAACCTTGCTCCGCGCGCCGATCCGGCGCCGCGGTATCTGCGCGTGACGCCGCTTATCGTGTCCGACCCTCGGGAACCGCGAAGCGCCGTGCTCTTCGAGGGCCGGGCGTCCGAGCCCGACCCGGCTATTCTCGGCCCGGAACCGCCGACCGACTTCACGTGCAACGGTGGCGGCGAACTCGCGTGCATCAATGTCAACAGCGTCACTCTGACGTGGACGAACAACGGCGACCAGCAGGAATTCTGGATCATGCGGGGCCGAGGCGCGGTGAACCCGTACTACGGCTCTACTCCGATCGCCAGGCTTTCCGGTACGACCACGGCGTTCCACGAGTACCTGCAGGAGTACAACAAGGTCTTCTCGTACCGCGTCGTTGCTGTGCGGATCCAGAACTTGCCGCGCGCCGACGGGACGGTTGTGACTGAGATGTCGTACTCGAACGGCATTCCCGATCATGTCGTCGTCGAGACCGCGCCCCTGCCGCCGCCGACCGACCCAACGGGTCTGACGGCGCAGTTCGTTCCGCCGTCGATGGCGTTGTTGACGTGGACCGATCGCTCTCCGGCCGGGCCCTACATCGACGAGGACGGCTGGCGCATTGAGATCGGTCCGGCTTCAAATGACTTCCGGTCGGAGCTGACGCGACCGGCGTCTGCGGGGCAGGGCACCGTCACCTACACGAACATCTCGATTCCGCCGGACACCAAGCGGTGCTATCGCGTTCGCGGCTACCGCAACGGCCTCGCGTTCTCCGGGTTCACGAATGTCGCCTGCCTGGGCTCGATCCCCACCGCACCGACGAAGCTTGTCGCGGTCGCGGTATCCAACGCGCAGGTAGATCTGTCTTGGCGCGACAACTCCGACGCCGAGGAGTCCTTTGACATCGATCGCTGCGCAGGCGTTTGTTCTGCTTCGTCGGCAGGATGGACGCAGATCGCCGATACGCCGCCCGACGCCGAGAGCTTCAGCGATACCGGAACGGTCGGCCTCGCGACGTACTCGTACCGCGTGTACGCACACAACTCCTCTGGTCGTAGTGCTCCGTCGAATATCTCCGTCGTTACGACACCCGCTGCGCGGGTCGCCAAGCCCGATGACTTGAGCGCCGTCGCGACCGGATCGCACGAGATCACCTTGGACTGGGTGGACCGGGCGACGAACGAGACCGGGTACTTGATTGAGTTCCGCCGGCCCGGCGGCGAGTGGGCCGAGTTGGCAAAGAACCTCGGCCCGAACTCGCATCACTACGTTGATGTCGAGTCGCTTGGTGCGAGCCAGCGCCGCTGCTATCGCGTGCGCGCGACCAAGGGGACCGACGAGTCGAGTGACCCATCGGACGAGGCTTGCGCGACGACTTTGCCGCCGCAGCCGCCCAACGGCGACCCGACGGGTCTGGCCGCAACCGTGCAGTCCAACACGAGCATCGTGCTTGGGTGGACCGACAACGCGTCCAACGAGTCCGCGTTCCGCGTCGAGTACATCGCGTTCCGGAACATGGCCTGCCCGCAGGATCCCACCGGGATCCCATTCGCCAAACTGACAACCGCGCCGGGACACAGCGGCCTAGGTGCGGCGAACTTCCTCGTTACCGGACTCGTGCCGCACACCGCATACTTCTTCCGCGTGCGCGCCGAGAACCTTGACGGAGTGTCGGGCGTTTCGAACGCAACCACGTGCGCGCAAACGTTCGGACCGCCGCTGCCGGTGTTCAAGGATCCGGCTGAAAGCGGGAATGTGAGCGCCACACGCTGCGACTTCCAGATCACGGCGGGAACGACCGCGGGGCCGGATCGAGTAAAGCGGCTCCTGGTCTACGTCAACGCCATCGTGTCCGGCACGAACCTGTCGACGACAGACACGATCGAGGTGTCGGCGGCCGACAACCCGTCGCCGATCGTGGGGCCCAACACGTGGAAGATCCAGCATCAGTTCCGGCGCGGGATCAATTACCGGCTGCTGGTCACCTCGTACGGGTATGAAGCACCGAACTGGGCCAGCGCGACCGCCGAGGTGCACGACATCAAGGTCCTCGCCGACTGTCCGGTTGAGCCCGACCCCCTGCCGTAGGTCACGAGTCCAGCGTGGCGCGCGCGCGCGCCTGAGCCGCCGCGTAGATCTCCTTTAGCGGCCGTCCGGACTCGCGCGCAACGCGCGCGCAGTCCGCGTACTCCGGTGCGACGTTGGTGACACCGCCGGGGCCGCGCGCGATCTTCACCCGCACCGTTCCTTCGGCAAGTTCGACCGACACGATCTCGCGCGGTTGCATCCACTTCTCGGCTTGCGTGCGGCGGATTCCAAGGGTCGTAGTTTCCTGGAAGAGCACATTGCGGCATGCGTGTTCCTCGCCGTGTCCGGTGAGGACGCTGAGCGTCGCGGCCGGACGTCCGTGCTTCATCACAATTGGAGTGATCCACGCGTCCTGAGCGCCTGCGGCGAACAGTCGTTCCAGCACGTACTCGTACAGCTCGGGGTTCATGTCGTCGATGTTGGTGGCCAGCAGCACGCACGGGACTGGTCCGAAGGCGTCCTGCTCGGTCGCGGGTTCTCCGATGAGCAGCCGGACGACGTTGGGTATCTCCAACTCGCGAGTGCCGGCGCCGTAGCCGGCGCGCGCGATGCGCATCGGCGGGATCTCGCCGAAGCTCTCGACGGTAGCCGCGAGGATCGCCGCGCCGGTCGGAGTGACCAGCTCGTAGGGAATTCCGCGCGAGTGCACGGGAGCGTTCTTTAGAAGTTCGACGACGGCCGGACCCGGGATCGGGTAGACGCCGTGCTCGGTGCGCATCATTCCCATTCCGGTGGCCACCGGCGATGCGAAGACACGATCGACATCGAGGTAATCCAGGCCGATTGCGGTGCCGAGCACGTCGACGATCGTGTCGGCGGCGCCGAGTTCGTGGAACACGACGTGAGCGACGTCCTTGCCGTGCACCGTCGCTTCGGCTTCGGCCAAGCGTTGGAAGATCCGGAGTGCGGTGGCGCGCGCGCGCGGTGTGACTTCGGCTTGCTCGATCAGCGACCGAACGCTGAAGTAGTTGCGAAGCACGCTGGTGTTTTCGCCGCGCACCTTCACCGCCGTCGCTGCGATGCCAAGTCTTTCGACGCGCGTGATCTCGAGTTCGAATCCTTCCAGGGGCAGCTTCGCCAGCGGTGCTTCTATCGTCTCTGGTGGAACTCCCGCGTCGAGCAGCGCGCCGAGCGTCATGTCGCCGGCGATGCCGGAGAAGCAGTCGAAGTACGCGATCGCCGTCATGGGCGACTCCCCAGGATTCGGTGCGCGAGCACCGCGGCTCCGAAGCCGTTGTCGATGTTGACCACCGCGATGCCGGGCGCGCACGAGTTCAGCATTGCCAGCAGTGCGGCGAGTCCTTCGAACGCAGCGCCGTACCCGACGCTGGTGGGCACCGCGATGACGGGAGACGACACCAGTCCGGCCACGATGCTCGGCAACGCTCCCTCCATCCCCGCGACGACGATGACCACCGATGCTGCGCGCAGTTCTTCCTGTGCGGCGAGCGTGCGGTGCAGACCGGCTACCCCGATGTCGGGGATGCGACGGATCTCGAGCCCGAGGGCTTCAGCGACGGTTGTGGCCTCTTGCGCCACCGGCAGGTCGGCGGTTCCGGCACTGACGATCGCGACCGGTCCCGCCGTGTCTTGGGTCCGCGCGCGCAGCACCACGACGCGACCGACCGGGTCGTAGCGGATGTTCGGGTCGAGGTCCCGAATCGCGTCATAGGCGGCCGGGTCGGCGCGGGTTGCCAGCAGGGGAGCGTCGGGGTGCGAGAGCATCTCGGCGGCGATAGTGCGGATCTGTGCAGGGGTCTTGCCGGGGCAGTAGATCACCTCGGGGAGGCCGGTGCGCAGCGCGCGGTGGGTGTCCAGGCGCGCGCAGTCCACGTCGGACACCGGCAGGCGCGAGAGATGTCCGGCGGCCTCAGACACCGAGACATCGCCGCGGGCAACCGCATCCAGCAAGGTGGCAAGCGTTTCCGGGCCCATCGAGGCGATATCCTAGCCGTCGCCGTGACTCTCAGTGACAGTGCACTCGCGATCATCGCCCTCGCCTCGGCGGGGTGCGCCCTGCTGGCCTTGATCGTCGCGCTCGGCCTCGGGCGCCGCTTGCGCCAGGTGCGGCGCTCCTACAGCCTTCGTCATCGTGCCGAGTCCGCGGCCGATGTGGCCGGCGGGGTCGACTCGCTCGAGCTTGCCGAACTGCGCCAAGCGATCGTGCACTCGATCCAGCGCGTTGGGCTGGTGCGCTTCGACGCCTTCGAGGACATGGGCGGCCGGCTGTCGTTCGCCGTGGCTCTGCTCGACGCGGACGGCGACGGCGTGGTGATGAGTTCCATCAACGGCAGAAACGAGACCCGGATTTACGCGAAACCCGTCGAGCAAGGGGTGAGCCGCATCAACCTATCTACCGAGGAAGAAGATGCTATTCGGCGCGCGCTGCGAGGCATACCTGTGGGGCGCGCATGACCTGCCTTGCGTACCTGGGTCCGCCGGGCACCTTCACCGAAGAGGCCTTGCTCTCGATGGGAGGGTCGGCCGAGGCCGAGCTGGTTGCGATGTCCACGGTTCCCGAGATCGTGCGCGCGGTGGAGGCCGGCGATGTCGACGCAGGACTGATCCCGATCGAGAACTCCATCGAGGGGTCGGTGAGCGTGACCTTGGATTCGCTCGCGTTTGCGACCGAGCGCGCGCAGATTGTCGCCGAGGTCGTTCGGCCGATCCGTCACGCGCTGCTTGGGTTGCCCGGCGCGCGCCTAGAGGACATCACAGACGTCGAGTCGCATCCGCACGCAACCGCGCAGTGCCGCGAGTACCTCGCGCGCGCACTTCCCGGCGCGCGCATCCATGCGGCCAACTCCACCGCCGAGGCCGCGCGCGAAGTGAGTGAGCGCGGCGACGCGACTTGGGCCGCGATCGGAACCGCGCTCGCCGCGGAGTTGTACGGGCTCGCGGTGGTCGAGGCCGACATCGAGGACAGGTCTGAGAACGCGACGCGGTTCGTCCTGATCGGGCGCGCGCGCCCCGAGCCGACAGGCTCGGACAAGACCAGCGTGGTCTGCTTCATCGGGCAGGACCGGCCGGGCTCGCTGCTGGCGATCCTTCACGAGTTCAGCGATCGGCAGATCAACCTGACGAAGTTGGAGAGCCGCCCGACGAAGGAGCGGCTCGGGGAGTACTGCTTCTTCATCGATATGGAAGGCCACGCCGACGAGCCGCCGGTACGCTACGCAATCGATTCGCTGCGCACCAAGATCCTCGAAGTGAAGGTGCTGGGCAGTTACCCGAGGGCAACGCATGCTTGATCTGAAGTTGATCCGTGAAGACGCCGACGCAGTGAAGGCTGCGCTTGTTCGCCGCGGTGCCGCGTCGTCGATAGACGACGTGCTGGCCGTGGACGTTGAGCGCCGGCGCGCGCAGGCGCGCCTGGACGTACTGCGGGCCGAGCAGAACCGTGCCGGGCGCGATGTCGCGCGGCTGAAGGGCGACGACAAGCAGGCGCTGCTCACGCGACTGAAGGAACTCTCCGACGAGATCACCGAATTGCAGAACGCCGAGTCGGACGCGGCCGCGCGCTTGCGCGCGCTGCTGCTGGAGATCCCGAACCTGCCGCACGAGTCGGTCCCGTCGGGCGCGACCGAAGACGACAACGTGGTCATGCGGCAGTGGGGCGATCCGCCGGCGTTCGACTTCCAGGCGCGCGATCACCTGGAACTCGGCGAGATACTCGGCATCATCGACATGGAGCGCGCGGCGCGCGTGTCGGGCACGCGCTTTAGCATTCTCAAAGGCGCAGCCGCGACGTTGTGGCTCGCGGTGTCGCGCTTCGCGATGGAGCAGTTGGTCGCGCAAGGTCACACGCCCGTGCTGCCGCCGGTGCTGGTTCGCCGCGAGGCGATGGAAGGCACAGGTTTCTTCCCCGCAGGCGCCGACCAGATCTATCAGGTGCCTGCGGACGAGTTGTTCCTCGTCGGGACCAGCGAGGTACCGCTCGCGGCGATGCACATGGACGAGATCGTCGACGCGGCCGCGTTGCCGATGCGTTACGTCGGGCATTCCGCGTGTTTTCGGCGCGAGGCCGGTGCGAGCGGCAAGGACACGCGCGGGACGTTCCGCAACCACCAGTTCGAGAAGGTGGAGATGTTCGTGTTCTGCCGGCCCGAGGATTCATGGGCCGAACACGAGCGCTTGATCGCGATCGAGGAGTCGGTGATGCAGGCGCTTGGCTTGCCCTACCGGGCGGTCGCGCTGTGCACCGGGGACATGGGCGCGCCGAGTGCCAAGACCGTGGACCTAGAGGTGTGGTTCCCCGGCCAGGGGCGCTACCGCGAAGTCACGTCTTGCTCGAATACCACCGACTACCAAGCGCGGCGTTTGAACGTGCGCATGAAAACCGACGCCGGCCCTGTGTTCGCGCACACTCTGAACGGCACAGTGGTGACCAGTTCGCGCACCGTCGCGGCGATCCTGGAGAACAACCAGCGCGCCGACGGCTCGGTCGTGGTGCCGGAAGTGCTGCGCGCGTACTGCGGCTTCGACGAGATCCGGCCGCGCTAGTTACAGAAGCGGGGCGGTTCGCAGGGTCAGGTTGATGCCGAGCAGATGCTTGGCGCGCGCCAGTTGCGGCGCCAGACGTGTAATGCCGATGGGACCCTGATCCATGAGCCCTTGTGTGTGGACCCCGAGCGTGACGATGACCCCGACCGCGAGTCCGTCCTCGGAGATGATCCCGCTGCCGGAGTCGCCCTGCATGATCGCGCCGTAGGCGTAGACATGGTCGACCGA